>CAIQMJ010000407.1 GCA_903872875.1 uncultured Variovorax sp. | reverse complement strand
TTCTGGTACTCGCGCATGCCGGACGCGAAGATGCGTTCCATGGGGCCCGCGAACTTGGCATTCTGCGCGGCAGAGGCGAACAGCTCGTTGAGGCTGGTGCCCGACCAGAACTCGCGTTCGAAATCCTCGTTGAGCTGGCGCATGCGCTTGAGCGCGAAGTACTTGCGGATGATCGCCGCCCAGCTCGCCACCGAGATGCAGACGAGCAGCAGCACGACGAGTTGAACCACGAAGCTCGCATGGAGCAGGAGATTGATGATCGAGAGGTCTTGGTTCATGGCTTGAGAGTTTGAGACATGGAGCGGCGATAGCCCTCGAGGGTTCCCGTAACTTCCGTTGGAATGCGTGCGGGGCGCAGCCTTGCGGCGTCGACCCAGCCGATGCGTATCGTGCCTTCGCACAGCAGCATCGGCACCGTCTCGCTCGCCGATGGCTGCAGCAGCACCTGCTGGCCGATCAACATCGACGCCGAGCCCATCTGCCGCAGTTCGGCCGTCACACGGAGTTCGTCGTCGAGCCGCGCGGGGCGATGGTACTTGAGCTGGGTCTCGCTGACGACGAACATGCCACCCGTGGTCTCGCGCAGCAGGCGCTGCTCGATGCCCAGCGAGCGCAGCCATTCGGTGCGCGCACGTTCCATGAACTTGAGGTAGTTGGCATAGAACACGATGCCGCCGGCATCGGTGTCCTCCCAGTAGACACGGACCGGATGCGTGAAGCTCATTCGGCGCGCGTCATCCGGCGATGGCGCGCAGCCGCGCGATCGATTCCTCGAGATGGGCCATCGAGCTCGCGGTCGAGAAGCGCACAAAGCGGCCGGTCTCGGCGGTGCCGAAGTCGCGCCCGGGCGTCACCGCCACATGGGCGCGCCGCATCACCTCGAAGGCGAAATCCCAGCTGCCGGCGATGCCGAGCTTCTGCGCCATCGCGCTGCAGTCGGCCCAGGCATAGAACGCACCGTCGGGCATCACCGGCACGTTCAGGCCCAGCGCGTTCAGTTGGGGAATGAACCAGTCGCGCCGTGCCTTGAACTCGGCGCGGCGGCGTTCGTATTCGGCGATGCTCTCCGCCTCGAAGCAGGCCAGCGCCGCGTACTGCGACACCGTGCTCGCGCAGATGAAGAGGTTTTGCGCGAGCCGCTCGACCACCGGCACCAGCGTATCCGGCACGACCAGCCAGCCGAGCCGCCAGCCGGTCATGTTGAAGTACTTGCTGAAGCTGTTGATGCTGATGACCTGGTCGTCGATCGCCAGTGCGGTCTGCGCGAAGGCGTCGTCGTACGACAGGCCGAGGTAGATCTCGTCGATCAGCGTGATGCCGCCGCGGCGTGTGACCACATCGTGGATGCGCCGCAGTTCGTCGGGCGCGAGCGAGGTGCCGGTCGGGTTCGACGGCGACGCCAGAAGCACGCCGCGCGTCTTGTCGGTCCAGGCGGCTTCGACCTTGTCGGCGCTCAGCTGGAAGCGCTCGGCGGCGGTGGTCGGCACGAGCACCGCATTGCCGCCCGCCGCCGTCACGAAATGGCGGTTGCAGGGGTAGCTCGGGTCGGGGAGCAGCACCTCGTCGCCGTTCTCGATCAGCGTGAGGCAGGCCAGTTGCAGCGCGGCGGAGGCACCGGCAGTGATCACGATGCGCCGGGCCGGCACGTCGACGCCGAAGCGTTGCGCGTACCAGGCGCTGATGCGTTCGCGCAGCTCGGCCAGGCCGGTCGCCTGCGTGTACTGCGTGGCACCCGCGCGGACCGCACGCATCGCGGCTTCCTGCACCAGCGGCGGAGCGGTGAAATCGGGTTCGCCGATGTTCAGGAAGATCATCGGACGGTCGCTGTCGGCGACTTCTCGCGCCAGCGCCGACGCCGCCTTGGC
>CAIQMJ010000406.1 GCA_903872875.1 uncultured Variovorax sp. | reverse complement strand
GGGACAGCGCTGTCCGTTGTCGCGGCCTGGTACACGGGCACGGTCGTGGCAGGCGGCAAGACGAACGTCGTCGCCTATGAACAGGCGCTGATGTACCGCCCGGTGGCCGACGGCCTCACCGTGCCGACGTACTGCAGCGAAGGTCCGCTGTGGTGGACCGCGCCGCCGCCCGAAGCGGGTGTGCCGTCGCCGCAGCAGGTGGCGCATCCGTCGCCCACGCCGCCGCCGGTGATGCGCTCGCAGTAGCGGACGGCCCACCGGTCGACGCCGCTTCTCCCCGCCCCAACAACAGAACAACAGGAAGATTACCGATGAAGAAAGCATTACTCGATTCGAACGGCGACGCGCAGGCCGATGTCGTGGTGGTCGGCTCCGGCGTGGTCGGCGCGATGATCGCCGACCAGCTTGCCGGCCAGGGCCATGCGGTGCTGATGCTCGAAGCCGGCCCGCGCATCCAGCGTGCGCAGGCGGTGGAGAACTGGCGCAACATGCCCTTCGCCAACCGCGTGGGCTCCGACTTCCAGGGCCTGTTCCCCCAGTCGCCGCTCGCGCCGGCACCGCTGTACTTCCCGCCGAACGACTACGTCGGCCTTTCCGGCCCCGACGGCAAGGGCTTCCAGCAGGGCTACCTGCGCGTCGTCGGCGGCACCACCTGGCATTGGGCGGCGTCGAGCTGGCGCCATCTGCCCGTCGACCTGCGCATGAAGTCGACCTACGGCGTGGGCCGCGACTGGCCCATCAGCTACGACGAGCTGGAGCCCTATTACTGCCGCGCCGAGGAAGAGATGGGCGTGGCTGGCCCGAACGATCCGGCGCAGCAGTCGCCGTCGGAGCGCAGCAAGCCGTACCCGATGGACATGGTGCCCTGGAGCCACGGCGACACGCGCTTCGCCGAGGTGGTGAATGCCCACGGCTACCGTTCGGTGCCGATCCCGCAGGGCCGCAGCACGCGCCCCTGGAACGGCCGGCCGACCTGCTGCGGCAACAACAATTGCCAACCGATCTGCCCGATCGGTGCGATGTACAACGGCATCCACCACGTGCAGACCGCCGAGGACAAGGGCACCACGCTGCTGCCCGAGGCTGTGGCCTACCGCATCGACACCGACGCAAACAACCGCATCACCGCGGTCCACTGGTACGACAAGGACCGGAAGTCGCACAAAGCCACCGGCCGCCAGTTCGTGATCGCCTGCAACAGCCTGGAAACGCCGCGCCTGCTGCTGCTGGCAGCCAACGAGCGCAACCCGCACGGCATCGCGAACAGCTCCGACCAGGTGGGCCGCAACATGATGGATCACTCGGGATTCCACTGCACCTTCCTGGCCAACGAGCCGCTGTGGATCGGCCGCGGTCCGGCGCAGAGCAGCTGCCTGGTGGGCCCGCGCGACGGCCCCTTCCGCAGCGAGTATTCGTCGAACAAGATGATCCTCAACAACATCACGCGCGTCGGGCCGGCCACGCAGCAGGCGCTCAAGCTGGGCCTGGTGGGCAAGGCGCTCGACGAGGAAATCCGCCGGCGTGCGATCTTCGGCGTCGACTTGTCGATCAGCCTGGAGCCGCTGCCCGATCCGAACAACCGTCTCACGCTGAGCGCGACCCGCAAGGACCCGCTCGGCCTGGCCTGTCCCGAGGTCCACTATGACG
>CAIQMJ010000405.1 GCA_903872875.1 uncultured Variovorax sp. | reverse complement strand
GCCTTTCCTGCCTGGCGATTCGCTGCTGTTCATCGTCGGTGCGCTGTGCGGTGCGGGGTTGATGAACTATCCTGTAGCCTGCGCCGTGCTGATCGCCGCGGCGATCCTCGGTGACCAGTGCAACTTCACGATCGGCCGCTACATCGGGCCGAAGGTCTTCCAGTGGGAAGACTCGCGCTTCTTCAACAAGAAGGCCTTCAACCAGGCGCATGCGTTCTACGAGCGCTATGGCGGCGTCACCATCATCCTGGCGCGCTTCATGCCTTTCATCCGCACCTTCGCTCCCTTCGTCGGCGGCGTGGCGGACATGAGCCGCACGCGCTTCACCGCATACAACGTGGTCGGTGCGCTGATCTGGGTGCTGGGCATTGCGACGGCCGGCTATTTCTTCGGGAACCTGCCGCTGGTGAAGCAGCATCTCGAGAAGATCATCTGGGGCTTGATCCTGATTCCGGGCCTGATCGCGATCTTCGGCGCCTGGCGTGCCGGCCGCGCCGAGAAAGCCGCTGCGGCGTCGGGCGCTAGCTGATGGAGCGGTGATGGCACAGGTTGCGCGATGCGCCGTTGCATCGCACCAAAAAAAAGGCGTGTCATCGACACGCCTTTTTTCATGGCCGCCCCTGGCGGCCAGTCTGCGCAATCAATAACGCGGGCGATTGTCGTAATTGTTGTAGTTGCGGCGGTCGGAGTTCTTGCCGACCTCGTTGCCGATCAGGCCGCCGATGGCGGCACCGCCGACGGTTGCAGCGGTGCTGCCGCCGAGCGCGTTGCCCACCAGAGCCCCGCCAACGGCGCCACCGGCCACGCCGAGTTGTTGATTCGGGCCCGTGCCGGCGCAGCCGACCAGGGTCATGACGGAAGCTGCTGCAGCAGCAGAGATCCAGAGACGTAACTTCATGATGTGCACCTTTCGGGTTGGAATGGAGTCATTCTGGTCAGCGTCCGTGCACAGCCTGTAGGAACGTGCCGCACACCTCTGCACGAGAGCGCGACTGGCGGTTGCAGGCCGGTCAGGCGCGCTGGCGTGGGGCTCGTTGCGTTTTCGGAGCGTCCGCAGGGCTTCTTTACAGCTGACGGCTGCGCGCCAGCGGCGGGTTCTGCGCGAAGTAGCGCTGGATGCCGCGCATCAGGGCATTCGCAAGGTCTTCCTGGTATTCCGTGCTGCGCAGCTTGGCTTCTTCCTCAGGGTTGCTGATGAAGGCCGTCTCGACCAGCACGCTCGGGATGTCGGGTGCCTTCAGCACCGCGAAGCCGGCCTGCTCGACCGAGCCTTTGTGCAGGCGCGCGCCGATGTTGCGGATCTCGCCGAGCATCGCGCTGCCGAGCCGCAGGCTGTCGTTGATCTGCGCGGTCGTGCTCATGTCGAGCAGCGCGCGCTGCACCTGCGCCTCGTGGTCGCCGACGTTCACGCCGCCGACCTTGTCGGCCTGGTTCTCCTTGTTGGCCATCCAGCGTGCCGCGCTGCTCGATGCGCCTGACTGGCTGAGCGCGAACACGCTGGCGCCGCGCGCCTCCGGTGTCGTGAAGGCGTCGGCATGGATGCTCACGAACAGGTCGGCCTGCACCCGTCGCGCCTTCTGTACCCGCACGCCGAGCGGCACGAAGAAGTCCGCGTCGCGCGTCAGGAAGGCGCGCATCGGATTGCCGTTGACGCTGCTCGCATTGATTCGCTCGCGCAGGCGGTGGGCGACCATCAGCACGATGTCCTTCTCGCGTGTGCCGTTCGGGCCGATCGCGCCAGGGTCTTCGCCGCCGTGGCCCGGGTCCAGGGCCACGATGATGATGCGATCGGTCCGGCTGGCAGTGGCAACGCCTCCGGGGCCGGCGGGCGAAGGCGCGCGTTGGGGCGGCACGGCGGCCATCTGCGGCGGGGGAGGCGCCAGCGCGGGCGGTGGCACGACAGACCGGCCGGTCGGTGGAACCACCGGGCCTGGCGTGCCCTGGCGCGCCGCCTGCTTCGCCATCAGGTCGCCCAGCGGGTCGGACATCGAAGGCGGCAGCCCCGGCACGCCCGGCGCGGGCGATGGCGGTGGTGCGACCGCGAGCGGCACCGTGCTGCCATCGGTGCGCGGTGCATCGCGCAGCCGCTCGGCGATCAGCGCCTCCATCGGGTCCACGGCCTGCTCGGGATAGAGGTCGAGCACGAGTCGGTGCCTGTAGGCCGCGATCGGCGCCAGCGAGAAGACCTGCGGACGCGCTGCCTGCTTCAGGTCGAACACGATGCGCACCACGTTCGGCGCGAACTGGCCGACGCGCAGTCCGTTGATGTACGGATCGTCGGGCTTGATCTTGCCGACCAGTTCGCGCAGCGCCGGATTGAGTTCGATGCCCTCGATGTCGACCGCGAGCCGCGGCGGGTTGCCGACCACGAGTTGCTGGGTCTGCAGCCGGCCATCGGATTCGATGGTGATGCGCGTGTAGTCCGCCGCGGGCCAGACCCGCACGGCCATGATGGTGGCGCCGCTGGCGATCTCGTTCACGCCGAGCAGCAGGACGAGGGTGCCGGCCTGGAGCAGGCTGCGCCGCGGAAGTCCGGAAGGAGGTGGCCGGTCGATGCTCATGCGCTGACGGCCCCCAGCAGTTCGTTGCCGCGCGAGGTGTTCGCGTGGAGGGTCACGGTGCGGGTGTCGTCGGTCATGGTCTCGATGTGGATGGCGAGGTCGGCGGGTGGGAGCTGGCCGGCCGCATTGCCGGGCCATTCGGCCAGCTTGAGGCCCGGGCCCGCGAAGATGTCGCGAAAGCCCGCGTCTTCCCACTCGCGTGGATCGCTGAAGCGATAGAAGTCGAAGTGATGAATCGCGAGCCCGTCCGGGGCTTCGTGCGGTTCCACCACCGCATAGGTCGGACTCTTGATGCGGCCGCGGATGCCCAGGCCCTGCAGCAGGTGGCGCACGAAGGTGGTCTTGCCGGCGCCCAGGTCGCCATGCAGCGCGATGAAGGCGTTGCGAACGGCGGGCGCCGCCGCCAGCGCCTGCGCGAACGCAGCGGTATCGGTCTCGTCACGCCATGTCAGCGTGGCGCTTTGCGTTTCTACAATCGGCGGGTGATCGGCAGCCATCAACTCGTGATTCGGATTCAGGCCTTGGCCCGGGAATTCGGATTCTCCCAAATCGGGATCGCCGGCGTCGACCTGTCGAGCGCCGAGGCCGGTCTGATGCAGTGGCTGGCCCATGGGTTCCATGGCGAGATGAATTACATGGAGGCCCACGGCACCCGCCGCGCGCGGCCGGCCGAACTGGTGCCCGGCACGGTGTCGGTCATCACGGCCCGCATGGACTACCTGCCGCGCGACACGCCGCCTGACTGGCAGGCCGTCGAATTCGGCCGGCTCGAGCGTCCGGGCGAAGGCATCGTGTCGCTTTACGCACGCGGTCGCGACTATCACAAGGTGCTGCGCAGCCGCCTCTCGAAGCTGGCCCGGCGCATCGCGGAGGAGGTCGGGCCTTTCGGACATCGCGCCTTCACCGACTCGGCCCCGGTGCTGGAGGCCGAGCTGGCCTCGCGCAGCGGCCAGGGCTGGCGCGGCAAGCACACGCTGGTGCTCGACCGCGATGCAGGCTCGATGTTCTTCCTCGGCGAGATCTATGTGGACATGGCGCTGCCGCCGAGCGATCCGGTCACGCCGCATTGCGGCAGCTGCAGCGCCTGCATCGACGTCTGCCCGACCCAGGCGATCGTTGCGCCGCAGCGGCTCGATGCGCGGCGCTGTATCAGCTACCTGACCATCGAGCACGCGGGGCCGATACCCGTCGCGCTGCGGCCGTTGATCGGCAACCGCATCTACGGTTGCGACGATTGCCAGCTGATCTGCCCCTGGAACAAGTTCGCGAAGAAAAGCGCGTTGCCGGACTTCGATGCACGGGATGGTCTGACCGGCCGCGCCCTGGCCGACCTGTTCGCGTGGACTGAAGGCGACTTCCTGCGCCATACCGAAGGCAGCCCGATCCGCCGCATCGGCCATGAACGCTGGCTGCGCAACGTGGCGGTGGCATTGGGCAATGCGTTGCAGGCCGGCGAGACCGATGCACGGCCGGCGCTTGCGTCGCGCCGCGAGGACCCGAGTGCGCTGGTGCGCGAGCATGTGGCCTGGGCGCTGGGCGAGACGCCCGCGGCCTGAGGCGTGTCGCATGCGGCCATTGGAAAGCTGGCGTCCGATCCCGATCAGGACAGAATGAATCCACGTCCTGCCAATGAAGCGCCGTCCATGTTCTTCCGTGATCCGTTCGAGGTCTGCCCGTCTCCCTGCGCAGGCCGCTCATGGCGCGTGCTGGCGCTGCTTCTGCCGCTTCTGTTCTGTGCGCTGTCCGCGAAGGCGGCCGGCGTGGCGGGCGCAGCGCCGGCAGCGGCAAAGCCTCCGAGCTGGGGCGCCATCGCGTCGATGGACGGCTCTTACGGCTATTCGTTCAACCAACCCTCGCGGGCGCTGGCGGAGATCGCCGCGCGCGCGCAGTGCGACCGTGCGGCCGGGCGCCCGGCGACATGCGCCGTTCGCGCCTACTTCGACCACTCATGCGGCGCCTATGCAGCCGGCAACTACGGGGAATGGGCCACCGGTATCGGGCCCACCGCCGCAGCCGCAAGCAAGGAGGCCGCAGCGCAATGCGATGCGCATCTGCCGACGCAGCCTTGCAAGGTGGTCGTGACGGTCTGTTCGCCACGCTGACACGCGCCGTTCGATAGGCACCCGCCGGCGCATCGATCACTCGTCGTGCGAATCGTGCGTGTCGGCGCTGCCTGCACGCCAATAGCCCGATGCGCGGATCCACTTCGGATTGGCGCGGCATTCGTCGATCAGGTGGGCCCGCAGCATCTTGGCGTCGGCCGATTCGCAGCCGATCCAGGCGTGGAACGCGCCGGTCGGCAGCCGTGCCGCGTGCAGTGCGGCCAGCAGCGGAGGCGTGGTGCCGGTCGCCTTCTCGCGATGCACCCAGGTGATCTCGACATCGGCCTGGCTGGGCAGGGCGACCTGATCGGCCTGGCTGTAGACCTCGGCCAGCACCAGCGCACGGGAGCCGGCCGGCAGTTCGGCCAACCGGCGCGAGATGGCGGGCAGCGCGGTGTCGTCGCCGATCAGCAGGTGCCAGTCGAACGCCGTCGGCACGATGAAGGAGCCGCGCGGCCCGCCGACGCCGATGCGCTGGCCGGGCGCAGCCTGCTCGGCCCAGCGCGTCGCCGGACCGGCCTGGTGCAGTGCGAAGTCGATCTCCAGCGTGCCCGCGGCGGCGTCGTAGTGGCGCGGCGTGTAGTCGCGCATCGTCGGGCGGCCGCCGCCGGGCCAGATCGGGCCTTCGGGGCCTGCGGTCGGCAGCGGGAGCGCGCCGGTGACCGGGTCGGGGAAGAAGAGCTTCACGTGGTCGTCGAAGCCCGGGCTGGTGAAGCCTTCGAGATCGTCGCCGCCGAGCATGACGCGCACCAGGTGCGGCGTCACGCGCTGCACGGCCTGCACCGTGAGGGCGCGAAAACGCAGCGTGTGGCGCACGCGTTGCGGTGTGCGGTCGGGGAGGGTGAGGGTTTCGTTCATGGTCAGATCTGCTCCAGTTGTTGTGCGGCGTGGTCGAGCACCGCGGCGAAGGCATTGGCTTGCGCCGGCGTCAGCGCTTCGCGCGACAGCCTCATTCGCATGGCTAGCTTGAGGTTCTCGATGGCGCGCATGACCTGCGGCGGCCGCCCGGCCCGCGGGCCGGCGCCATCGACGCCACCGTTCATCCGCGCCAGCATGGCGTCGGCGATGGCCCGGTTCTCGGCCAGGAAGACCTGGCCCGTGTCGGTGATGCGATAGCGCTTGCGGCCTCCCGCATCGGCTTCCTCGACGGCAAGGTAGCCCAGTTCTTCCAGCAGCGTCAGCGTGGGGTAGACCGTGCCGGGGCTCGGACTGTAGGCGCCGCCAAGGCGGTCTTCGATCGCCTTGATGAGTTCGTAGCCATGGCTTGGCTTGTCCGCGATCAGCTGCAGCAGCACGAAGCGCAGGCCGCCGTGGCCGAAGATGCGGCCGCTGCCGCCACGCCCTCCACGGCCGCGTTCGCTGCCGATATCGCCGCCGTGGTCCTGCCCTTGCCGCATGTGGGGATGAAAGTGCCTGAAATCTCGCATGGTTGTCATTTCGTTCGTATCGAATGACGTTACGATATATCTAAATAGAGTCTGAATCAAGTGATCGGACGAAAAAAAGCCGGTGCTGGAAACCAGACCGGCGTGTCCTGCGCGTCGCAAGGCGGCGGTTCAACGCTTCATGGCCCTTCGCAGAAACTGACGGTGTCGGTGCTTGTGTCCGAGAAGCGCAGGGTCGTGCGTCGCTTGCTCGACTCGGGCTGATTTGCGAGCCAGCTCGATTCGGCCCACGTGAAGCGCCAGCGGAAGTC
>CAIQMJ010000404.1 GCA_903872875.1 uncultured Variovorax sp. | reverse complement strand
TCGATTAACCGAGGCGGCTGCCATGCCTCTTCGCGGCGTTCGCGCGGCGAGCCGGCATAGACGATAAAAAGGGTTGCCTCGCGCAACCCTTTTTTTCTTTCCGGGCTCCTCTTGTCTGTCTCCGATTCAGCCGGCTATCTCCAGCGCGGCACGCCGGCCTACCGCCGCGCCACCTTCGCCATCTTCTGCGCCGGGCTGTCGACCTTTGCATCGATCTACTGCGTGCAGCCGCTGCTGCCGCTGTTCGCGCGCCACTTCGGCGTGTCGGCGGCAAGCAGCAGCCTGACACTGTCGATGACCACGCTGAGCCTCGCCCTGTGCATGCTGGTGGCCGGTTCGCTGGCCGAGGCCTGGGGCCGCAAGCCGGTGATGCTGGTGGCGCTGGGCGTGGCCAGCGTGCTCGGACTGGCCTGCGCCTTCGTCGATTCGTGGCCGCTGCTGCTGGTGCTGCGCACCCTGGTGGGCGTGGCGCTCAGCGGCCTGCCGGCGCTGGCAATGGCCTATGTCGGCGAGGAGTTCGATCCGCCCTCGCTGCCGTCGGCGATGGGCCTGTACATCAGCGGCAATGCGCTCGGCGGGCTGGCCGGGCGGCTGCTCTCCGGCGGCCTGGCCGATCTCGGTGGCTGGCATGTGGCGATGGGTGGCATCGCGGTGCTCAGCCTGGTGTCGACCGCGCTGTTCGCCTGGCTGCTGCCGCCGTCGCGGCATTTCCGGCCGCAGGCGCTGTCGATGCGCGGGCTGGTCGGCAACCTGCGCGTGCATCTGCGCACGCCGGCATTGCGCAAGGGCTTCGCGCTGGGCTTCATGCTGATGGGCAGCTTCGTCGCGGTCTTCAACTATGCGGGCTTCCACCTGGCCGTCGCGCCCTTCAACCTGTCGTCGAGCGTGATCGGGCTGCTGTTCACCGTCTACCTGCTCGGCAGCGTGAGCGCAGGCTGGGCTGGCGGGCTGGTCAATCGGCTCGGTGCGCGCCGCGTGGTGCAGGGCGGCATCGTGCTGATGCTGCTGGGCGCTGCCGCACTCGCCACGCCGTGGCTCGCGATGGTGGTGCTGGGGCTGGCGCTGCTGACCATCGGCTTCTTCGCGGCCCACGCGGTGGCCAGCGGGCAGGTCGGGCAGCGCGCGAGCGGCGCGAAGGCGCAGGCGGCGTCGCTGTACCTGTGCGCCTATTACCTGGGCTCCAGCGTGCTCGGCTATCTGGGCGGCGCGCTGTGGGAACACCTGGGCTGGACGGCGTTGCTGGTCGGCGTCGCCTGCGGTCTATTGTTGGCGGCGGCATTGATTCGCCGGTGGTGACGCGGCCTGTCAGCGCTGAGGGCCCAACCTGTCGATCAACACTTCGCTCGCGCGGTTCAGGCCGATCACCTCGACCGTGCTGCCGTGCTTGCGAAGCCGCTGCGTGACCTTGTCGAGCGCGGCCACCGCGGTCACGTCCCAGAAGTGCGCACCCGAGACATCGATGCGCACCGCGCGGCCTTCGGTGTCGCGCACGTCGAAGGCGTCGATGAACCATTCGGCGGACGCGAAGAAGACCTGGCCGGCGACACGGTAGACGCGCGTCCCGTCGGCTTCGTCGGCGGCCTGCACGTCGAGCAGGCGCGCCACCTTGAAGGTGAAGAACACGCCGCTGAGCATCACGCCGACCGCCACGCCGGCCGCGAGGTTGTCGGTGGCCACGGTGACGGCCACCGTGGCGAGCATCACCGCGCTCGACATGCGCGGATGCCGCACCAGCGTGCGCATCGAGCCCCAGTCGAAGGTCGATGCCGATACCATCACCATCACGGCGACCAGCGCCGCTACCGGCACCTGCGACACCCAGGGCTTGAGCGCGACCATCAGCACCAGCAGGAACACGCCAGCGAACAATGTCGACAGCCGGCCGGTGCCGCCGTAGCGCACGTTGCTCACGGTCTGGCCGATCATTCCGCAGCCGGCGATGCCGCCGAACAGGCTGGCGGCGACGTTGGCCGCGCCCAGGCCCGCGCATTCGCGGTTCTTGGAACTGGGCGTGTCGGTCAGTTCGTCGACCACACTGGCCGTCATCATCGATTCGAGCAGGCCGACCATCGCGATGGCGAGCGCGGGCAGCGCGATGATGCGCAGCGTGTCGAGCGTGAGCGGCACGCCCGGCCAGGCGAAGCTCGGCATCGCGTCGGGCAGGTGGCCCAGGTCGGCCACGGTCTTGAGCGGCAGGCCGAGCTGCGTCGACAGCAGCGTCAGCACCACGATGGCCACCAGCGGCGACGGCACCGCGGTCGTCAGGCGCGGCAGGCCGTAGATGATGAGCAGCCCCAGCACGAGCACCGCCCAGGTCGCCGCGTTCGCGCCCATCAGGTGCGGCAGCTGCGCCGCGAAGATCAGGATGGCCAGCGCGTTCACGAATCCGGTGCGCACCGAAGTCGACACGAAGCGCATCAGCGCGCCGAGCCGCAGCAGGCCGAAGACGATCTGCAGCAGCCCGGCCAGCACGCCGGCCGCGAGCAGGTAGGCCAGGCCGTGCGCATGCACCAGGGGCGCCGCGACCAGCGCCACCGAGCCGGCCGCGGCCGAGATCATTGCCGGCCGTCCGCCGGTGAAGGCGATCACGATGCTGATCACGAAGGACGCGAACAGCCCGACCGCCGGGTCGACGCCCGCCACGAAGGAAAAGGCGATGACCTCCGGGATCAGCGCGAAGGTGGCGACGGCGCCGGCCATCAGCTCGCGCGGGATGTTCTTGGGCAGCCATTCGGCGCGGAGTCGGTTCAGGGGCATGGGGATGGCGGACAGGGACGGATAAAGCGGGGAGGCGTTCGGCGTCTCGGCGGGTCAGCGCGCGGTGCGCAGCGGCAGCAGGAGCGGCCGGTCATGGCGCCGGCCGAGCCGCGCCTGTGCCAGTGCCAGGATCGCGAGCAGCGGAAGCGCGAACTCGAGGATTTCCTCCAGGCTCAGCAGCAGGGTCCTCGCGATGAGCGGTACCCGGTCGACCACGCCGAAGTCCAGCAGCGTCGCCGGCAGCCGGTCGAGGCACTTGGCCACCACGATGACGGTGACGAAGGTCAGCGCCGTCATCGTGGCGGGCCACCATTTGCGGCGCGCGGGCGATGCCCAGGGCACCGAGACACAGCGCCGGGCCAGCCATGCCGCCGACAGCACGATCGGCGCGAGCATGGCCAG
>CAIQMJ010000403.1 GCA_903872875.1 uncultured Variovorax sp. | reverse complement strand
TGGACGACGCCCGAGCCCTATACCGAGCTGATCCGCCGCGACCCGGGCAAGCTGCGCATCGCGCTGTCGCACGAGTGGGGCGACTTTCGCGCCACGCCGCACTTCGTCGCCGAACTCACCCGCGTCGGCCGGTTTCTCGAAAGCCTCGGCCACGAGGTCGAATGGGCACTGCCCGACGTGGACTTCCGGGCCGCGTTCGCTGCGCAGACGACCTGCTACATCAGCAACTTCGCGCAGGTGGTGGCCGGGCACCTCGAACGCTTCGGGCTCGAACGCCCGCCTGCCGACAAGGTCGAACCGATCAACATCAAGATCTGGGAAGCCGGCCTGAACACCTCGTACACCGAACGCTCGAAGATGCAGGCGGTCTTCAACGCCACGTCGCGCGGCTTCGGCAATTTCTTCGAGGACTGGGACATCATCCTCACGCCCATCACCGCGCTGCCGACACCCAGGGTCGGCACCACCGAGTACCTGACGACCAGCGCCAACCCCTCGGTCCACGACTGGTTCGCCAACCTGTGGACCAACTTCGCGTACACGCCGTTGTCCAACCTGTGCGGCATTCCGGGCATCTCGCTGCCGCTCGCCGAGCAGGAGAGCGGCTTGCCGCTGGGCATCCAGGCGCAGGCGCGGCAAGGCAACGACGGGCTGCTGCTCCAGCTGGCCGCGCAGATCGAACGCGCGATCGATGGCAAGTGGAATGCCGGACGCAAGCCTGGTGTGCACGTCACCCAGGCCACGTCGGCTTGAACAACCTTCGAAACCGGAACCCATGACCGATCTCATTTCCCTGTCCGCGCTCGAGATGCTGAGCGCCTTCCGCAGCGGCGAGCTGTCCCCCGTGCAGGTCACGCAGGCCGTGCTCGACCAGATCGCAGCCTGCGACGGCGTGCTCGGCGCGACCTTCGCGGTCGACCCGTCGGCCGCGCTGGACATGGCCCGTGCGTCGGAGGCGCGTTGGCGCGCCGGCACGCCGGCGTCGTGTGGCGGCTACACGCTCGACGGCGTCCCCGCGACGATCAAGGACCGGATCAACGTCAAGGGCAAGCCGACCGTGCTGGGCACCGCGGCGATCGAACCCAAGCCGTCGCCCGTCGACGCGCCGGTGACGGCGCGCCTGCGCGAAGCCGGCGCCGTGCTGATCGGCAAGACCACCATGCCCGACTACGGAATGCTGTCGTCCGGGCTGTCGAGCTTTCACGGCCGGACGCGCAATCCGTGGAGTCTCGACAAGAGCCCTGGCGGCTCCAGCGGCGGCGCGGGTGCCGCGGCAGCGGCCGGCTACGGTCCGCTGCACGTCGGCACCGACCTCGGCGGATCGATCCGCCTGCCGGCGGCGTGGTGCGGCGTCGTCGGCCTGAAACCCAGCTACGGGCGCGTGCCGCTCGATCCACCCTTCATGGCACTGGCGGCCGGCCCGATGACCCGCACGGTGAGCGACGCGGCGCTGATGATGAGCGTGCTGTCGCAGCCCGACGCCGCCGACTACGCGAGCCTGCCGTACCAGGACATCGACTGGCTGCAGCTCGAACGTGACCTGCGCGGCGTGCGGATCGGCCTGCTGCTGGACGGCGGGCATGGCCTGGCCACGGAGCCGGAAACCCGCGCCGCCATCGAGGCCGCGGCGCGCCGCTTCGAAGCGGCCGGTGCGGTGGTCGAGCTGATGAAGCCGTGGGCCACATCGCAGTTGGTGGACAACATCGACCGCTTCTGGCGCACGCGCTCGAATGCCGACATGGCGCTTCTGCCGCAGGAACTGCAAGAGAAGATCCTGCCCTTCGTCCGCGCGTGGGCGCAGACCGGCGCTGGCCATACGGGCGCCGAGGTGTTCCAGGGCTACGCGGCCACCACGGCCATGCGCGCAGCGACGATCCGCGCCACCCAGCCCTACGACTTCGTGCTCAGCCCGGTCGCCGCGATCGCCGCCTTCGATGGGTCGCTGCCGATGCCGACGAACGATGTCGCGACCGCCATGCATCACATCACCTTCACGGTGCCGTTCAGCATGAGCGAGCAGCCGGCCATCTCGGTGAATGCCGGCTACACCTCGGACGGACTGCCGATCGGGCTGCAGATCGCGGGTCGCCGCTTCGACGACCTGGGCGTGCTCCAGATGGCGCGGGCCTGGGAAGAGATGCGTCCGGCGGAACGGCCCTTTCCCGTGAAGTTCTAACCGGCGCAGGCGGCCGCAGGGTCGGCCTGCAGCGCCGACACGCGGCGGGCGATGGCATCGGCGGCCCTGGCGGTCAGCCGTTGCGCCCCTTGGGCCAGCGCCTCGATGCCGCTGCCCACTGGCTCGCTGCCCGACCATTCGCACGCCGGCACCCGCTCGCCGTCGGTCCGGCGAACGCTCCAGCTGAAGGCCGCATCGACGCGCGTGTCGCGCACCGCATCGAACTGACGCACCTGCACCGCGATGCGCCAGACCGGCTGCGCCGGCACCGGGCCGCCGCGGGTCAGGTCGACCGCGCCCAGGCGGCTGGCGATGCCGGCTGCGAGCGCATCGCGCAGCTCGTTCTCGAACGAAGACGCCCAGCGGCTCTGTTCCAGCAACTCGACTTCCGCGCTCTGGGCACCAGCCTTGCGCACCACCATCTGCGGCCGTGCAAGCCGCTCGGGCACGGCCAGCGGCGCGAGCTCGATGAACAGCGGCGACGCCGAGCGGCGCGCCGCAGCCGCTTTGGCGTCGCCGGCCGTTTCTGCCGGCGACGCCAGCGTGTAGTAGCGATCGGGCGTGCTCGCGCAACCGGCGAGGAGCACGGCGGCTGCCGCCAGCGTGATGAGCGACAGCGGTCCGCGCAGCGGCATTTGCAGGGTGGGCTTCATTTCTTGTCGTCCGGTTTGCCGCGCAGCAGCGATTCAGGGTGACGCTCCAGGTAGTCGGTCAGCACACGGATGGAACCCGCGGCGCGCGTGAGCTCCTGCAGCGTCTGGCGCATGTCGGTCTGCAGCGGCGAGTCCTGCGCGAGCGTGCGCTCGGCGCTGTTGATGGTCTTGCGCGCGTCCTTCATGGCGGCCGTGATCTCGGGTGACACGTCGTTGTTGAGCGTGCCCGCCAGCTTCTCCGCGCTGGCCAGTGTCCTGTTGAGGGTCGCCAGCGAGGTGCGCAGGTCGCTGCCGATCTCCTCGAACGGCACCTTGTTGAGCTTGCTCGCGATCTCCTGCACCTGCGACTGCAGTTCGTCCAGGCTGTTGGGCATGGTCGGCAGTTCGATCGGCTCGCGCGATGCATCGATCGCGACTTTCGGCGCCTTCGGGAAGAAGTCGAGCGCCACATAGATCTGGCCGGTCAGCAGGTTGCCGGTGCGCAGCTGGGCGCGCAGGCCGCGGCCCACCATGAAGCGCATCTGCTCCTCCCGCGTGCGCTTGGATTCCGGTGCGACCTGGCCCACGCGTCCCCGCACGCGGTCCGGGTAGATCTGCACCAGCACCGGCATGCGGAACTCGCGCTGGGCGCGATCGAACTCGACACCGATCGACTTGACCTCGCCGATCACCACGCCGCGGAAGTCGACCGGCGCGCCTGGCGACAGGCCACGCAGCGACTGG
>CAIQMJ010000402.1 GCA_903872875.1 uncultured Variovorax sp. | reverse complement strand
GGCGCCCGCGGCATCGCCGTGTTGACAAGCGGCGCATTCGGGCGGTTCGTGCGTGTCGAGTTCGCCACCTGCAGGCCGATCGAGCGCGCGATGGCCTTCACGTCGGCGCGGATGTCTTTCCAGACCACGAGGCCCTGATTCTGAGAGCGAAGGATGTCCTGATTGGTCTCGATGGCCTCCCCGATGAGGAAACCTTGTGCGTCGTGTCTATAGCTTGCCATGGCGCGATCAGTGCCTATAGTTGGCGAAGTTGCGCGAAGCACGCATGCCGGCCCAATCGGTCTTGTTATCGAGGCCGGTGAGAGTCGCGAGTTGCAGCGGCATCGCCGAGTGAGTCAACGTGCCGTTTCTGTCGCGCGGGCCGGTGAGCGGATAGGGAATCGACTCGATGACGATTGGCGCCCAGAGCATGTCGGCGTATTTCATGCCGATGATCTGCGGCACCTCGGACGCGAACACGCCTGACGAACCTCCCAGCGCTTGAACAGCAACACCGTCCTGCGCGATGCTCTTCGGCAGCGCCCAGGCCACGAGCTGATCCATCGGATCGCGCACTTCGGCCTTCGCGTCCTTCATGGCACGGAAGTGCGCGGTGACGCTGATCTTGATCGGCGCCATGCCGGTAAAAACCTGCGTCGAGTTCAGCTTCGTGAAGTTGCTGCGCCCTTCGAGGTCTTTCGCGATCTTCGCGACGCCGTCGAGGCTCCCCTTTGGCATGAGCGCCTGCAGCGAGGCAATCAGCGACGTGAATCCGCCGGCTTGCACGAGCGCAGAGAACGAAGAGAACTTCTGATCGGGGCCGACGTTCTCGAATGGCGACTGCCAGTTCAGGGTCGTCTCAGCATTACCATCGGTCAGCGGCGCGAACACTTCAGGCTGGTCAAGATCGCGCTCCCACCGGATGGTTCTCTTGTTGTCGGAGACACCCTTCTTGACCGCGAAAAAGGTCGCGATCAAATGCGGCGAAAGCCCGCCCCAATCGGAGCCGAGTGCCGGCACCACGCCGTTACGTGAGCGGTCAGCCATGGTTTTTCTCCTTGTTCGGCGTCACTGTCGCGGCGGGCCGGCTGACAAATTTAGGTGGAATCCGCGGTAGGTAGGGCTGCACGACGTGTTCGGCGGCCGCCACGCGGCGAGCCTGATTCGCGCGGATCTGTTGCTCCAGATCGCCCATCAACTTCAGGTAGATGCCCGATTTCATGCCGCCTCCGATTCGTCGGCATCGAAGACCTGCACGAGCAGTCCCTCGCCGGGCTGCAGCACGTCGATCGCTTGGTTACGCACGGCGTTCGGGCCGAGGTCCGGCTCATCGGGGTCAGCCTGGAGAAAATCGAACGTCATACGCACCTGGAAAATGACGCTCACGTTCGGCTCGTCCGTACCGACCACGATGTACTGGCCGACGACAGGGGCAGGCACGCCCTCGGCCTGTTCAAACGCGACCCGCAGGCAGACCACTGGCATCTCATCGGCGTCCACCGCGCCGAGCGCCGCGGCGAGTTCTTCGGCATCACCGACGATTTTGAAACGCACGGCACCGAGCCGCACGACTTCCTGTTGCGCCGCGTCCGCTGCTGCCCAGGTGTCCGGGTCGCTCTCATCGAACGTGAGGGGATCGCCCTCGGCGGAAAGAGTCATTCGTGCGAGCAGTTCGGCCGCCAGTGCACGGGCTTCGGTGTTGGGTTCGATGTCGTTCATGGTCGTGCAGACGATTGAGATTGAGACGATTGAGTCAGGAGCGCACTCAGCGCGCGTGCGATCGCGCGGCTGGAGGCATCGTTGCGGCCGGCGTAGGCCGCGATCGCTGCGGTCAGGTCGGCACGGCTGGGCGGTTTCGGCAAGCTGGCGCGCTGGGGCTTCACGGTGATCCGACGAACGCGCCCGGCCGTAATGCGATCGGCCTCGGCCTGACTGACGCGCACGGTCACAGGCTTGGCCCGTCCCGGTTTGTCGAGGCGCTTGCGCTCCTGTTCGATCGCTTCGGCGATCCGACGGCGAACCAGCATGTCACGCTGAAGCGTCGTCAGCGTGCGCACAAGGTGCTTGCAAAGCGGACCGCAGGTCAAGTCAGGCGCACGAATTTTGGGATAAGAATTTTCTGGCCTACCGAGGACAAAGCCACCGACGGTCGCAAGGTAGCGGTGACCCCAGAAAGTAAAGGCCTCACATTGGCATTCGAAGCGCAGCGCACCCTCGCCGCAGAGCCACCCTGCGGACTGCAACGCTGTGGCCGGGCGTGCAATAGCTGCCGCCCAGTTCACAAATTCGATCCGGGTGTGATGACGCGTCACCTTGCTAACTGGCCCGCTATCAGTGACAAATCGCACTTCACCGGATCGCACCCACGTCGGCACGGCGTAACGAATTTCCTTCTGTGCACGCTCTCGGTCGATCGGCCGACTCAGGCTGATCGCTTCTGCCGCTGTGATGCCGGCGCGAAGGTTCTTCCCAATCTCGGCGATGCGGGCGCGGAAGGTGGCAAGGTCTTGCCGATTGATCGGCCGCGGCGTTCCGCCCAGCGTTGTGTATAGAACCTTCGCGGGCGAGGTCTTCCCAGCAACTGCTTCCGGACTCAACAGATTTGTCGCAGAGCGATGACGTTCCAAGTCATGCTGGCGGAGCCGGTTCAGCGCAGACTCGGCGTTCCCGATCCGGATGCCGCTCATGGTGTCGCACCATGGCAGAAACAGCCCGCGCCGGCCCGGCCGACCTTAGCAAAACTTAACATTGGACGACGCGCCCTCGCGTGCGCGCGCGAGCGGTCATCGCAATTGTTCCCTTTGGTCCGGGTTTGTTTGGTCCCGTCCGGCCGGTTGCCTGCATCGCCCCTTCCGACGCCCGCGAGCAAAGTGTCGAGAACGTTAGCTTTTGTTAGCGTGCCCGTGGCACTGGCCGGCGTCATGCGGGTGCCTGCTCCGCCGCACGACGGGCCTCGACCAGATCGTCAAAACCGAACCCGGCCAGCACGGCCACGTCGCCCCGGCCGTCGTCGAGAAACGCATGCAGTGGCGGCAACAGTTCGCTGATCTCTGCGAGGCGCGCGAGGTATGCGGCAATCTTGGCGTCCGGGTCTGATGCCTCCGGGCGCAGCGCAGCGATGTCTTCCCTTGTGAGCCCGACAGCGAGCAGATTGCTGAACCGCATGTCTGCGATTG
>CAIQMJ010000401.1 GCA_903872875.1 uncultured Variovorax sp. | reverse complement strand
GGTCGCCTACTTCCGGCGCCAGGCCGAGAACGACCCGTACATCCTGCTGCAACCGCTGCCCGTGGGCGAAGCCGGCGCGCAGCACCAGATCTACAAGGGCCTGAACCTGGAGTCCGCGCTCTACCTGGCCACGCTGACAGGATCGATGATCCATGTCGATACCGACGCTCATTGGGAACAGCTCCTGATGGACGCACAGCCCGCAGGCGCAGCGTCACAGCGTGCCTGGGCACCCGTTCGGCAGGCCCTGGCCGCGATCACGTTCCCGGTGGACTTGAATCCTGTCCGCGTGGCCGAGCGGTTGACCGACGGAGAGCTTCCGCCCATCAATGCGCTGCTGCGACGCATAGCCGATTCGGTCGGGTCCCCGGGCAAAGGCGTAACGCCCCAAGCCCTAGCCACGCAGCTGCGCCAGGCCCGCGGCAAGGCCGAGCGCAAGGATCCCGCCATCGACGACAACAACATGCTCACCGCGAGGCTGGAGCTGCATGTGCCGCCGGCGGGCTTTTTCCGCCACGAGGTGCAGCGTCTGCTGGTGATGTTCGCGGGCGCGACCCGGCCGCGCTCGGTGCCGTATGCGCTGCGCCTCGTGTTCGATGACGCCGAAGCCGACGACGCAGACGTTCCGAAGCCGGCCAGTGGCGCTGACGGAATCCCCGCCCCACACACAGCGCTGCACCGATAAAGTCGAAACCGCAGCCGTAGACAACAAGATAGGGAGTGCACCGTGCAAGCGATACAGGACAACGCGCCGATTGACGTCTTTCTTTCGTACCGGGAAGGCGAGACCCGGGTCTCGGAGATCAACGAACAGCTCAAGCAATACGGGATTCAGACCCACTACTTCCATGACACGGTTAAGCCGGGCGATCCGGTTGACGAAGGACCGGCGCTCAGCGAAGTACGCTGCATGGTGGTGTTCCTTGGCGATCGTGGGTGGGGCAAGACCCAGCTGCAGCAGGTTGCGGCCTTCCAGGCCACCGGGCGGCGGATTGTCCCCGTCCGGATCGGCGTCATTTCCGAAGTCGACGGGCGCGAACTTGGTGGGCTTTTCAGCCGTTTGCTCTACGTCGACCTCACCAAGCACGACGACACGAGGTTGATGCAACTGGTTCAGGCGATCCGCCATGCCAATATGAGAGCGAACGAAATGGACCCGCTTTCCCACACTGGGCGCGAGTCTTCCTTGACATCCCACGACTCGTCTGACGAGCCGCCCACCAGCGCCCGCATCGCCCATCTGCTGCACATCCTCAAGGACGGCAGCGATCGGGAGCGCCTGGACGCGCTGAGGCAGCTCAACGGTCTGCATGCCAACGACCGTGGCGCCCTTGCCTACATCCTTCGCAGGCACCTGCATGGCGACTTCGCCGTAGGGACCGAGGACAACTTCGCGGCCGCCGTCCGCTCACCCAAGCGACTGGCGTCAATCAGGTCCTGGATGCTCAGCGCGCTGATCCAACTGGATGCCGAAGGCAACGCCGACCTGATCCTTCAGCACCTGCAGAAGTCCTTTGAGCCCGATCGCAACGTGCGCTTCTGGACGCTGGCGGGACTCTACGGTCGGGAGGTGAGCTTCGCGAATAGCGCGATCGATCTCGCCCAGGGCGACAAGGAGCCCGAGATCCTTCTGCTGGCTGAGCTCATACGCCGTTCGTCCGAGCCCGAGCTCGTTGAGGAGCTCACCAAGCGGCTTCAATCCAGCGATTTCGAGACTGTGTGGCAGGTGCTCCGCGCCTTGCGCATCGTCCCGGTGCCGCCGTTGGTCCCGGTGCTGACCGAGTTGCTGTTCTCGTCGGCCAGCGGTACGCCACTCGCGTACGACGTGCTCTACGCCTTCACACCGCCGCCGATGGCCAAGGCCGCGGCGCCCATCCTGCTGGACCGTTGGACATCGGCCAGTGTCACGCGGGAGATCGTCACGACGACGGCCGGCTCGGCCTACCAGGCGGGCGAGCACTTCGTATATCTGCTGAGCCTGCTGCCTCCCTCGGAAACGATCGGCGCGCTCAAACAGTGCCTGTCTGACCCGCGGCTGCGGTACTCGAGCACATCGAGTTCAACGCTTGGCACTACGCCGACAGCAATTTGTGGGCGAGCCTGGTCAGCTGCATGCTGGAGAAGCTGCACAACCGCGTGCAGGGGCTCAAGTCACCGGCTGAACAGCGCGAGGAGGTCGACCGGCAGATGCTTCAGGCGGTGCATGATCAGCAGAGCGCGATGCTCAAGGCGGAACAGGCCGGCGAGGAGCTGCGCATCAAGAGCGAGCAACTGGCGACCGCGGAGGCCGAACGCCAGCAACGGCCGGTTAAGGTCACCGAACTGGGTGCGGAGGACTGGAAGCGACTGGTCGACAAGGACGCGACGGCGAAGGACGCCATCGAGAAAATCGCGAAGCGCTTGGGCATCAACGATCTCACTGACGCCGCAGAAAGCTGGCAGTCCGCCTTGTCGGAACTTCGGTCACAGGCCGACGTCAGTGTCAGCCTCGCGCGGTCGGTCACCACGGAATCGCGCAGGCCTCTGTGGCTGGCGCTGGTGGTCGCCTTGCTCGTGATCCCACTCGTTTCTTTGGTAGTGAACCGGTGGGTGACTTCGGACCAGACATGGCTCGTCAAGCTCGGCGCGATCTCAGCGCAGATCACTGCCGTGCTCGCCGGCTCCGCCACCTGGTTGCGCAAGACCATGGCGAGCTTCAGCGAACGCCGGAAGGACTTGGAATCAGCGCGCGACTGGGTGAACCAACTCCTCCAGGCCAAGCGCCAGGAAGTTCCTGCATCGGAAACGCAGCTCCAGGGAGACGTCAACAAGGCCAAGGCCGCCAAGCTCGCCGCCGACGAACAGGTCGCCGCGGCCCAGGTGGAGATCACTCGGCTGGAGACCGAGCGCGAGAAGATCAGCTTGGCGCGTTTCCTGAGCGACCGCCACAAGTCCGAAGACTACCGCAAGCAGCTGGGCATCTTCACGACGATCCGGCGCGACTTTGAGATCCTGGTCGACCGGCTCAAGCCCAAGCCGGGCGAGCCTGCCCAGCTCGATCGCATCGTGCTTTACATCGACGATCTGGACCGTTGCCCGGCCGATAAGGTCGTCGAAGTGCTGCAGGCCGTCCACCTGCTGCTCGCGTAGGCGAGCCGAGCCTTGCTGGGGTCGGCGCTGCCACCGACACGATCTCGGCGGATGCGTTTAGGGACTTCACGACCGTGTGCGAGTGGGCCAGGGCGTCGGTCACTCCGGCCGCCTTCATGCAACGGTTCGCCGACGGCGGCAACGGGTCGCTGGCGCACAGCGCGGTGGTGAGCGCCGTCCGCAAGGTCATGGAGGACGCCCTGGCCGGGCCGTTCCCCGACGGCAGCTTGCACCGCCTGTTCCAGCATCTGACGCTCATCCGGTTCGATTTTCTGCACGAAGGCTCGGCCCAGGAGGCGGATGTTCTGGCCAGCCTGCAGCGCTCCCTGGTGGCGGACCAGGTCGGCCGCGCCGGCGAGTTGTGGAACCTGTTGCGCCAGGCGGCGCGCGACGGCGCCGGCCGCAGCGCCAAGCACACCCGCGCTTCGCTGCTGCGCGGCCTGGGAGGCGGTTGGCGGCTCAGCGGAACGCCGGCGCTCGCCGCCGACATGCGGCTTCTACGCGAAGGCACGCGCCATTGGTTAGCGCAGCAGGTCGACGACATCGGGGGCTTGCATCTCGACCGCCAGGGCCTGCGAGATCAACTGGTCGCGCAACTGGCCACACACCGCCTGACGCTGGTCAAGGGCTTGCCGGGGGCAGGCAAAACCGTTCTGCTGCGTGACCTGCTGCAAGCGCAGGCGGCTAACGGTACGACCTTGCTGCTCACGGCCAACCGGTCGTCGGGGCGGAGTTGGACCGAGCAGGCCCGCGCGCTGGGGCTGTCGGCCACCGCGATCGAGCCGCTTCTGGTGGAAGTCGGTGCCACTGGGCACCCTGTGCTGTTCATCGACGGCATCGACCGGGTGGCTCCTGAGCACCGGCCTATCATCACCGACCTGTTGGGCCAGTTGCTCGCCAGCCCAGCGCTGGCCGACTGGCGCGTCGTCGCGACGGCCCGCGACGCCGGCATCGAACCACTGCGCAATTGGGTTCCTGCGGCGCTGTGGTCAGGAGCCGGAGTGGGCTACGTCGATGTTGACAACCTGTCGGACGACGAAGCCGCGGTCCTCGCCGAAAAGCTTCCCGCGTTGTGGCCACTGCTGCTCGGCGGCAATGAGCGCGTGCGGACGCTGGCGCGCCGGCCTTTCTTCGCGGCAGTCCTGGCCCGGGGGCTTTCACGCGCGGCGTACCCCGCCGAGTTTGCGCCGCAGAGCGAAGTCGAGTTGGTAGATGCCTGGTGGACGCGGGGTGGCTACGACGCACAGGCGCCCCAGGCGCTAGCGCGACAACGAGCCTTGATCGAACTGGCGCAGCGCAGCGCTCCGGACCTGGGCCGCAACCTGCACATCCGCGACCTGTCGGCGGCGACGCAGGCAGTGCTGCCGGCCCTCGAGGAGGACGGCCTGCTGCAGCAGGTTCGGCAGGGGCACACAGCGCAATTCAGCCATGACATCTTCTTCGAATGGTCGTTCTTCCATCTGCTGGTGGACCAGAGTAGGGACTGGATCGCCGCCTTGACGGCCGCCGGCGAGCCACCAGCCCTGGCTCGCGTCGTCGAGTTGCTCTCGCAGTCTACCTATGCGGACGCCGAGCAGTGGTCCCACGAACTTGCTGCTCTTGAAGGGGCGCAGGTGCGGCCACAGTGGCTGCGGGCCTGGCTGATCGCGCCCGTTTTCAGCCCGCGCTTTGTTGAGCATGCTGAGATGTACGGTACTGCCCTGGCGGCCAACGACCAACGCCTGCTCGGCAAGCTGCTGGTGTGGATGCAGGCCGAGAAGACCACGCCCAACCCCATGGTGCTGTCAGGCGTGCTTGGAAGCGGCTGCTCGCGCCCATCGTGGCGCAATCCGATGAAACCGCCATGCGCTGCCTCGGGCCGTTTGCAGAGGTGCTATTCCTTGACCTGCTGACCACTGCCACGGTCAACGACAGCAGCATCCAGTTGCTGCAGGCCGTGCTGGAACGGACTCTGGACCAGCGCGACCTCCGCCGTTCGCCCTACAACGACGATGACGGCCGCATCGGCGGGTTTGATCTTCCCGATCTGATCAAGTGCCTGATGTTCGTCCGGATCGAACGTGCCGACGATGCGGCGCGGTTCGCGAACGGGCGTTGGGAAGACTTGCCGCGGATCATGCCCCTGGTGGATCGCATGGTCCGGGCGGCGGGCTGGGTGCCGCACGTCGCGCGCCAGTTCGTCACGTTGTGCGAACGCGCGGGCGCGGCGTATCCCGCCGACACGTTCGCCGATCAAGTGCTGGCGCTGATCGTCGACGGCAACCTGCCTTCAGCGTGGAAAGGGACGAGCGTTCCGGCATCAATCGCCGCCCTGGTCCAGGAACACGCGGACCGGCAGCACCCCTTGCCGCCGGCTTTAGCCCGCAAGCTCCTGCATGTACTCGATGTCCTGGTCGACCTCGGCGACCGCCGCAGCGCCGCCCTGCAGCAGAGCGAGTCGTTCCGCGGCGTGCGCTTGGCAGCGTCAGCGCGACCTCCGGCTACGTGAGCAGCGCGTGAGGCAGGTCCGCTGAAACGCAGAGACGCCTACCGGATTGCGCCGCACATCCGGGGTGGGGATCACCCTTTCTTGCGGCGATTCTTCCGTCGCGAGGCGTCACTAGCTTTCTTCGCGCGTTTTGCAGCCTTCTGTTCGGAAATCCTTTTGGTGCGCGCCGGCCTGTCCCCAGAGTATGCAATGGGATGAACGCCCCCACCCGTTGACGGCATCAACCTGCCAAAGTGGCGACGTTGATCAACCACTTGAACCGAGAGGGGCGTCCACCATGAAACTTTCGACTGTCGGCATCGACCTGGCCAAGAACGTGTTCC
>CAIQMJ010000400.1 GCA_903872875.1 uncultured Variovorax sp. | reverse complement strand
CGACCACGCCAGCCTTGGTGTAGGGCAGCACGACCTTGGAGACGACTTCCCAGGTGGTGGAACCGAGGCCATAAGCGGATTCCTTGAGCAGCGGTGGCGTCACCTCGAACACGTCGCGCATCACCGAAGCGATGAACGGGATGATCATGATCGCCAGAATGATGCCGGCGGACAGGATGCCGATGCCCACTGGCGGGCCGGACACCAGGCCGCTGAGCACCGGCACACCGGCCAGCAGCTTCTGCAGCGGTTGCTGCACGTAGGTCGAAAGAATCGGACCGAACACCAGCAGACCCCACATGCCGTAGACGATCGACGGCACCGCCGCCAACAGTTCGATGGCCGTGCCCAGCGGGCGCTTGAGCCACGAGGGCGACAGCTCGGTCAGGAACAGCGCGATGCCGAAACTCACCGGCACCGCGATGACCAGCGCGATCAGCGACGTCGCGAGCGTGCCGTAGATCATCACCAGCCCACCGTACTCGTCCTTCACCGGATCCCACACCGAGCTGGTGAGAAAACCGAGGCCGTACTTGGAGATGGCTGGCCATGCGCCGGCAATCAGCGACACCAGGATGCCGATCAGCATGGCGAGGGTCAGCAGCGCGGCACCCTTGGCGGCCATGCCGAAAAGACGGTCGGTCGCAGCACCGGTACGCGGCCGCTTGGCCGGCGGCGGATTGTCGGATGCGCGTGTGCGCTCGGCCTTCAGGTCGAGCGCGGAAGCGTTGGTGGGGAAGGTGGATGACACGGGTCGCTCCATGGTCGGCGCGTCGTCAGGCGGGGTGCCCATGCGGCGCGCCGATGTGGCTTACTTGGCGGCGGCTGCCGTGACGACGTTGCCCGAGGTGTCCTTGATCTGACCCCACGACTTGGCGATCGTCGCCTTCACGGCGTCAGGCATCGGCACGTAGTCCAGATCGTCGGCAGTCTTGTCGCCGGTCTTGTAGGCCCACTCGAAGAACTTCAGAACGCTGGCCGCATTGGCCGGCTTGTCCTGCACCTTCTGCATCAGGATGAAGGTCGCGCCGGTGATGGGCCATGCGCCCTTGTCGGCCTGGTTCGTCAGCACTTGGTAGAAACTCTTGTCCCAATCGGCGGCGACGGCAGCAGCCTTGAAGGCCGTGTCGTCAGGCGACACGAAGTTGCCTGCGGCGTTCTGCATCTGCGCGTACGTCATCTTGTTCTGCTTGACGTAGGCATATTCGACGTAGCCGATGGAGTTCGGCAGCTGCTTCACGAATGCGGCGACGCCCTCGTTACCTTTGCCGCCGGTGCCGACGGGCCAGTTCACGGCCGTGCCTTCGCCGACCTTGCTCTTCCACTCGGCATTGACCTTCGACAGGTAGTTCGTGAACAGGAAGCTGGTGCCGGAACCATCTGCACGGCGGACCGGCGCGATGGCGGCGTCGGGCAGGTTCAGCGAGCCATTGAGGGCCTTGATCGCCGGATCGTTCCACTTGGTGATCTTGCCCAGATAGATGTCGCCGAGAACCTGGCCGCTGAGCTTGAGTTCGCCAGCCTTCATGCCCTGGATATTGACCACGGGGATCACGCCACCGATGACGGTAGGAAACTGCATCAGGCCCTTGGCAGCCAGCTCGTCATCCTTCAGCGGCGCGTCCGAAGCGCCGAAGTCGACCGTCTTGGCTTCGATCTGCTTCAGGCCGGCGCCCGAACCGACCGACTGGTAGTTCACCTTGGTGCCGGTGGCCTTGTTGAAGTCGCTGGCCCACTTGGAATACAGCGGCGCGGGGAAGCTGGCGCCAGCGCCGGTCACGTCCTGTGCGAATGCGGGGAAGAAAGCGGCAGCGGCGAGGCCGATGGCTGCGAATTTGAACGTCGTTTTCATGGAAGCTTCCTTTGGAGAGGTGCGGGTCATCCCGAATCGGGTTGAAGCGGACTTTAGAAAGCTTGTGTGACATCGATGTGACACAGCGCCGCCCAGTGAAAAGCGCCGATTTCGCTCGAATCCAGCACCGCTGGCTCATGACGCTGTCACACAATCGTCACGAGCGTGGAATGCGCTGGGCGCTACCATCGCAGCGGCCGTTTTCCTTCTTTCCGCACAGGCCGCCTCACTCAACATGCAAAACGGCACCCTTCTCGCAGCAGTCGACCTCGGCTCCAACAGCTTCCGCCTCGAAATCGGTCGGGTAGACCACGGCCAGATCCACCGCACCGAATACCTGAAGGAAACCGTGCGCCAGGGCAACGGGCTCGACAGCGCCCGAAACCTGACACCGGACGCCATGCAACGCGGCTGGGATGCGCTCGCGCGCTTCGGCGAGCGGCTCGCGGGCTTCAAGCGTTCGCAGGTGCGTGCGGTTGCCACCCAGACGCTGCGCGAGGCGCGCAACCGCGATGAATTTCTGCTGCGCGCCCGTACCGCACTGGGTTTCGGCATCGATGTCATCCCGGGCCGCGAAGAAGCCCGCCTGATCTACCAGGGCGTCGCCCACATGCTGCCGCACGACGATGTGTCCGGCCGTGAGCGACGACTCGTCGTCGACATCGGCGGCCGCTCTACCGAAATGATCATCGGCCGCGCACTCGAGGCACAGGTCATGGAGTCCTACCGGGTCGGCAGCGTCGCCTGGTCGATGAAGCATTTCCCTCAGGGACAGTTCACGGTCGGCGCGTTCCGCGCGGCCGAGGTTGCAGCCAAGGCGGTCCTGGAAGACGCGCTCGGCAGCTACGCCCCGAGCCAGTGGGACGTAGCCTATGGCGCGTCCGGCACGATCGGCGCCGTGAGCGACGTGCTGGTCGCATCCGGCGCCAGGCCCGGCGTGGTCACACGCGAAGGACTGGACTGGCTGCTCGATCGCCTGCTGAAGGCCGGCAACGCCGACAAGCTGCGCATGGAAGGTATGCGTGAAGACCGCAAGGCCGTGATCGGCGGCGGCGTCAGCGTGCTGCGCGCCGTGTTCGACCTGCTCGGCATCCGCGAGATGAAGGTCGCGCCGGGCGCCCTGCGGCACGGCGTACTCTACGAACTGCTGGAGCGCGACGACAGTGTCGCCGACTTGCGCACGGCCACGGTCGCGCGGCTCGCGACCCGCTTCGCGGTCGATGCGGCGCAGGCGAAGCGCGTCGGCGATACCGCCTCCGCCTTCTTCGTGCAGTTCGTGCCCGCAGCACGAGGTGGCAGCACCTTGAGCAGCGCAGGCCGGGCACTGCGCAAGCTGGGATGGGCGGCACAGTTGCACGAGATCGGCGCGCAGATCTCGCACAGCGACTATCACAAGCACGGCGCCTACATCCTCGATAACGCGGACGCACCTGGCTTCGCCAGCAATGAGCTGCATCATCTGAGCCAGTTGGTACTCGGCCATCGCGGCAAGCTGCGCAAGCTCGAGACCGCGCTGGATGACGCAACGCTTGCGACGCAGCTGCTGTCACTGCGCCTGGCGGTGATCCTCTGCCATGCGCGGCGCGATCCCGAGGTGCCGGCGCTGCGCGTACAGGCATCGGGCCGGCTGTTCACGATCAACTGCCGCGACGGCTGGGCCGACCTGTATCCGCAATCCGCCTACCTGCTGCGCGAAGAAGTATTGGCTTGGCAGAAGACCAGCTGGCGGGTCGAACTCGGCGGCTGCTGAGCGCCGCAAGCTCAACCAGCCGATCAGAGCAGCTCGGGCGCCTGGACCGTCACCACCACGGTCTGCACGTCGCCGTCGCGTTCGCGCGTACGAATCCACCAGACTGCACCCTTGCGCACCGCGCAGCTGTCCTGTTGCAGACCCAGCAGCAGCGAAATCGCCTGTCCCAGCGCCGGCTGATGGCCGATCATCAGCACCACCGACTTGCTGTGCGGCCAGCCGGCGGCGGCGAGCAGCGCATCCGGCGTGGCGTCAGGCGCGAGTTCGACCCGCAACTTGTACTTGCGCCCGAGCGCAAGCGCGGTCTGTTCGCAACGCCGCGCCGGACTGCTGACGATGCGCGTGCCTTCGGGCAGTTGCCGGTCAAGCCAGCCGGCCATCCGCTTGGCCTGCTTTTCGCCGCGGGGCGTCAGCGAGCGCTGCATGTCGTCGCAGCCTTCCGTCCAGTCCTCGGCTTCGGCATGCCGCCAGAAGATCAGGTCCATGGTCATTCCTTTCAGCCGCGCGGCGCCACACGGCGCAATCCGCGCGAGGCATAGCGACCCATCAGCGCCGACTGGGCGCCATGGGCCTCGATGGTTCTGGAAGCGCCTTCCTCCCCTGCATGCGTGTCGCTGTTCACCCGGTGATAGATGCCGTCCGCACCGAGATCCCAGGCATCGCGTCCATCATGCAGGTACGCCACCAGGCATTCGTCGATCAGACGCTGACGAAGCACCGGGTCCGTCACCGGCCAGGCGAGTTCGATGCGTCGCATCATGTTGCGGTTCATCCAGTCTGCGCTGGACAGATAAAGCGACTCATCCTTCCCATTCCGGAAGTAGAAGACGCGCGAATGCTCGAGAAAGCGGCCGATGACAGAGCGCACGCGGATGTTTTCCGTCAGCCCCGGCACCTGTGCGGGCAGCGTGCAGGCGCCGCGCACGATCAGGTCGATCCTGACGCCCTGCTGCCCGGCGCGCACCAGCGCCGCGATCAGCAACTCGTCGGTCAATGCATTCATCTTCGCCACGATCCGCGTGGGCTCGCCCAACGCCGAAGCGGCACCCAGCGCATCGATCTGCGCCACCAGGTTGCGGTGCAGATCGAAGGGTGCGAGCCACATGCGATTGAGCTTCGGCAGCCGGCTCTGGCTCGCCAGATGAACGAACACTGCCTCCATGTCGGCCGTCAGCAGTGGGTCGGTCGTCAAATGGCTGATGTCGGTGTAAAGACTGGCCGTGCGAGGGTTGTAGTTGCCGGTCGAGAGGTGGCCATAGCGCCGGAGCTGCTTGCCTTCCCGGCGGGTCACCAGCAGCATCTTTGCGTGGGTTTTCAGGCCAACCACGCCGTAGACGACCTGGGCGCCGATCGATTCCAGCATCTCGGCCCAGTTGATGTTGGCCTCTTCATCGAAGCGCGCCTTGAGCTCCACCACGACCATCACTTCCTTGCCGCGCCGCACCGCTTCGCGCAACAAGTCCATCAGCGCCGAATCGGTGCCGGTGCGATAGATCGTCTGCTTGATCGCCAGCACTTGAGGATCCTGCACGGCTTCGCGCAGGAAGGACAGCACGCCGTCGAAGCTCTCGAAAGGCTGGTGGATCAACACGTCGCCGCGCTGCAAGCGATCGAAGAATGACTGCCCCGGCGACAGCGTGATCGGGAACGAGGCCTGGTACGGCTCGAAGCGCAACGCCTTCAGACGCGGATCGTCGATCAGATCGATGACTTGCGTGAAGCGCGCCAGGTTCACCGGACCATGCACGCGATACAGCGCCATCGGCGGCAGGTTGAACTGCGCCAGCAGGAAGCTCGCGAGCGACTCGGCGCAACTCGCCGACACCTCCAGGCGCACGGCCTGGCCGTAGTGGCGGTGTTGCAGTCCTTGGCGCAACGCGGTGCGCAGGTTCTTGACGTCTTCCTCATCGACTGCCAGGTCGGAATGGCGCGTGACGCGGAACTGCGAGAACTCGCCGACCTCGCGGCCAGGGAACATGCTCGACAGATGCGCCCGCACGATGCTCGACAGCGCGACCAGCAGCGTCTTTCCGCCGGACACCTTCGCCGGCATCCGGATGACGCGAGGCAGCACGCGGGGCACCTTCAGGATCGCGATCGGGTTCTCGCGGCCGAATGCATCCTTGCCACCGAGCCGCACGATGAAGTTGAGCGACTTGTTGGCCACCTGCGGGAACGGATGGGACGGATCGAGGCCGACCGGAATCAGCAGCGGCCGCACCTCGCGCTCGAAATAATCGTGGACCCACTTGCGCTGAGCAGGATTGCGCTCGCCATGCGACACGATGTGAACGTCATGCGCCGCGAAGGCCGGCATCAACGCGTCGTTGTACAGCGCGTACTGGATGGCCACCAGCTTGTGCGCCGCGGCCGACAGCTTCTCGAAGGATTCGACCGAATAGTTGCCGACCTGGTCGCCGACGCTGTCAGCCACCAGATGGGGTGCGACCCGGACTTCGAAGAACTCGTCGAGGTTCGATGACACGATGCACAGATATCGAAGCCGCTCGATCAGCGGCACTTCGGGCCGACGCGCCCAATCCAGCACACGCTCGTTAAAAGCCAGGATGCTGTGATCGCGGTCAAGCAGTGACAGCGTGGGCAACGGCGCGGCGGCAGCGACGCCGACTGGAGACTCGGCGGGTGAAAGAGGCATGGTCACGGATTCTGGCGCATCGCTCTCGGGGACGCGTGTCAGCGGAAACATGACAGTGTCGAAAGGGCTTATGACATCCATGTGACAACTGTCACAAAGCAGATGACAGGCTCATGCGCCGAGGAAATGCTTCCGGTAGCGTGACGGCAGATCCTCGATGCGCATCAGCATCGGCAGATCGGCGGAATTGAAGTCCGGATCCCAGGCCGGCGCGCCCAGCACCTTGGCACCCAGGCGCAGGTAGCCCTTGATCAAGGCGGGCGGTTCCACATCGAGCATGCCGTCGAGGCGCTCGACCGGAAGCGGGAGCCGCGGCTGCACGTGATAGCGCACCGGTGCCATGTGCGTGGCAGAGAGCTGGCGCCAGATGCTGGCCGCGGCATCGCCACTGGTCACACCGT
>CAIQMJ010000399.1 GCA_903872875.1 uncultured Variovorax sp. | reverse complement strand
CGCGACCTGCCCGAACGCATGGCGCAGTACGAGAAGTTGATTGCAGACCTCGACCGGCGTGCGTCCCAGCTCGAGGTCGAAGTGCAGATCATCGAGATGCAGGGCGACGCCCTCGACGAGCTTGGCGTGGACTGGCGCCTGCATTCCAGCCGCCTGGACGCGCAGACCGGTTCCGGACGCGGCTCGCAGCCCGGCTTCAACGGTGCGCTGTCCGGCACGGCGGATGCCGCACAGGCGGCCGCGAAGGGCGGGGTGCTGACGGCCGTGCTCGGCAATTCCGGCCGCTACCTGCTGGCGCGCATCGGCGCCTATGCGGACCAGGGGCGTGCGCGCTTCGTGGCGCGGCCCAAGGTCGCGACGCTCAACTACCACGAGGCGGTGATCAGCAGCCAGCAGACGCTCCACGTGAAGGTCGAGGCCTACCAGAGCGCGCAACTCTTCGAGCTGCAGGCGGGCACCGTGCTGCGTGTGACCCCCGCGGCCTCCAACGAGAACGGCGTCTGGCGCATCCGCATGAACGTGAGCGTGCAGGACGGGACCGTGATGGAGCAGACGGTCAGCGACATACCGATCATCTCCAACAACCGCATCGACACGCAGGCGGTGGTGAACGATGGCGAGAGCCTGTTGCTGGCCGGCTATACGACGGAGAAGGAGGAGGTCCGCCGCAGCGGTGTGCCTGGCCTCTCGTCGCTGCCCGGCATCGGCAGGCTGTTTCGCTACGAAACCCGATCGACGAAGAACCTGGTCCGGCTGTTCCTGGTCTCCCCACGAATTCTTCCGTGAGCGCTTCGCATGCGCGCGCGTGGCTTCGGGCACTGCGGGGGCGCATCGGCCGCGCTGCCTAAGCTGGGTGGCATTCACTTCACGCTCGGGAGCCCATGTCCGGTGAAAAAACCAAGCCGCCCACCGCCCATCGCCTGAAGAAGGCCCGGCAGGACGGCGAGACCGCAGTCAGCCAGGACTTCACCGCCGCCGTCGCGCTGGTGCTGCCGTTGATCATGCTGTCGTCCGGCGCGGCGGGGATGGCGGACAGATTGGCATTGATCGTCCGGCTGGCACTCGACTTCGCCGCGCTGCCGCCGGAGGCCCTGGCCGGCCGCGCCTATGCACTGGGAGCGCAGGCGGCCATGCTGATCATTCCGTTCGCGCTGGCGGCGTCGCTGGCCGGCGTCGTCGGGGGCGCGGCCCAGGGCAGCATCACCATGTCGATGAAGAAGGTCCAGATGAAGTTCGAGCACGCGGACCCGATCGCCGGTGTCGGTCGGCTGTTCTCCGCACGGACGCTGACAGACGGCCTCAAGACCGTGGTCAAGCTGGTGTTGATGAGCACATTGTTGGCCTTCAGCATCCGCAGCATGCTGCCGTTGCTGGCAGGCGCCGCGGCGCGGCCGCCCGCCATGCTGGCCTCGCTGCTGTGGGACCTGTCGCTGAAGCTCATGTTCACGGCCGCCGTCTTCATCGGCGTGACTGCTGCCATTGATCTGAAGCTGCAGCGCTGGCTGTTCATCCGCGACCAGCGCATGAGCGAGGAAGACGTCAAGCGCGAGGGCAAGGACCTGAATGGCAATCCCGAGATCAAGAACAAGCAGAAGGAACTGGCACGCGAGGCGTCCAATGAAACGCCTGCGGGTGCGACCGCCCGGCCCGACGTGGTGCTGGCCAATCCCACCCACTATTCGGTGGCGCTCAGCTACACGCGCGGGCAGGGCGTGCCGACGGTCGTTGCCAAGGGAGAGGACGAGAAGGCGCTGGCATTGCGCCTCTGGGCACAGAACGCCTTCGTCCCCGTGATCGAGCAGCCGGCGTTGGCGCGCCGGCTCTACCTGGTCGAGGTCGGGCATCCGGTGCCGCCGGAAACATACCAGGCGGTTGCGGTGGTTCTGCAATGGGTCCGTGCCATCGGTGCGAGCGCTCCGGCGCAGCGTTTGCCATGAAGCCGCGCCGCAGACTGCTCCGCGCGTCCGGCGCAATGTCCGAACACCCGGGCCTGGCCGACGCGCGCGCATGGCTGGTGTTCGACTCGACCTTTTCGGAGCTTCTGCGCTGCGCCGTCCTGTTGTGCCCGTCACTCGACTGGTCGATGGCCAGGTGGCCGCTGCTCTTCCTGCTGGCCTTCGGGTGCGCCGCCGGTGCGCATCTCGTTCTGCTTCGGCGATCGCGGATCGCGGGCCGGCGGTCGGCGGCTGCGGGTGTGCCGATGGTCCTGCCAGCGCCGCCTCGCGCCTCGCGCAGCCGGGCCTTGGACGCGGGATGGCCGATCCAGTTCGCCTCCCTGATCGCTGCCATGCGGCTGATGGTGCGGGAGGCTGTGCGTGAGGTGGGCCGCATCCGGGGCGTGGTCCCGTGGCGGCCGCTTCGCACGGTGTTCGCGCGGCGCGCGCAAGAGTTGCCGTGCGACCGGAGTGCTGGCACCAGAGGAACGGATTCCGCGGGCCGGCGCCAGGCGCGGATCGGCTCCGCGCATGCGCCGACGCCGGCCATCTCCCCATTGCGGCCCGGTGCGCGCCGCCCTCCTGCCAGGTGGCCTGCCGGAAGCCTTCGCCGCGGGCTGCCCGCATTCATGTGGCGCCTGCTGCGGGCGCACTCGTCGGTGCAGTCGATGTCTTCTCTCGATCCGTTCGCAACCGCCTTGCCACGCGTGCTGCCTGATGCGCTGCCTGATCTGACGGGACGTGGAATCTTCGTGGTGCTGGGTCCGTCGGGCACTGCGAGCGTGCTCGCCTTGAGCGCGGAGGACAGCTATGAGGTCACCGCCAGCGAGCATGGTCTTCGTGCGCTCGCCATACGCGGCCTGGCCGTCCAGGGCGGTATCCCGCTGATCGAGGACGTTCGCCTGGCCTCGCGCATCGCGGATGTCGCCGCGCCATCGCCGGTGCCGGCGGACTGCGTGCTGTCCGTGCGGCTGATGGCGCAATGGCTGCGCGAGGTCGCGGCGCTTTCGCCGCAAAGGTGCCTGTGAAGCTGGTTGCGTTGCTCATGAGCCGCAGCGGCGAGTTCGCCGTGGCGGCGCTGCTGGTG
>CAIQMJ010000398.1 GCA_903872875.1 uncultured Variovorax sp. | reverse complement strand
GGTGTCCTGGAATTCATCGATCAGCGCGACCGGGAACTGCTGGCGGATCAGCGCGGCCAGGCGCGGCCCGTTCGGCCCTTGCAATGCGGCATCGAGCCGGGTCAGCAGTTCGTCGAAGCCCATCTGCGCACGCCGCGCCTGCTCGGCCGCGAGGCGCGCCGCGCACCAGTGGACGGCGTGGCGCAGTACCGCTTCGCGGCCATCGGCCAGCGCGCCGATCGCCTCGCGCAGGCTGCCGCAGGCCTGCAGCGCGGAATGGCGCAGCAGCGCGTCGTCGCCGCTCCAGCCTTCGCCGAGCCCGGCGGGCGACAGGCGCTTCCAGGCCGTGTCGGTCAAGGCCGGCAGCACCGCGTCGCCTTCGGCCCAGTCGCGCAATGCCTGCAACCAATCCTTGCGCTTGGGCAGCTTGCATTGCCTGGCTGCGACAGCCGCTTCGAGCAACGCGAGCAGCTCGACGGCCCAGCCTTGCTCGCCGACCCAGGGCCGCTTGAGCGCAGCCAGCGCGACGGCGGCTTCTTCGCGCGCCTCGCGCAACGCCGCCGCCGGTGGCCGGCCCGCAGGCAGCGCCTCGGTCAACCCGAGCAGGCGATCGACCTCTTCTTCCAGCGCATCGGGCGCGGCCCACCAGGCACGCACCTGCTTCGCATCGGCGGGCGGCAGGGGTGCGAAGAAGCTGCGCCAGTAATCGCGCACGGTCTCGGCATGGAGCAGGCGCTGGTCGGTCTCGAGCGTCTGCGTGAACAGGCTGCCGCTGTCGAACGCGTGCTCGCTCAGCATGCGGTTGCACCAGCCGTGGATGGTGGAGACGGCGGCCTCGTCCATCCATTCGGCGGCGAGCCGCAGCGTGCGGGCGCACGCATGCCACTGGGCCACGGGATAGCTCGCGCGCAGGTCGTGCAGCAGGTCGTGTCCGGCCGGTCGCTGCGGCACGTCGGCCGGCTCGATGAGGAAGGCTTCGGCCGCTTCGGCGAGCCGCGCGCGGATGCGGTCGCGCAGCTCCTTGGTCGCGGCGTCGGTGAAGGTCACGACCAGGATCTCGGGCGGCGTAAGGGGCCGCGTGAAGGCCGCATCGCCATCGCCATGGCCCAGCACCAGCCGCAGGTAGAGCGCGGCGATGGTGAAGGTCTTGCCGGTTCCGGCGCTGGCCTCGATCAGCCGGCTGCCGCGCAACGGGAAGTCGAGTGGCTGCAGGAGCGTGGGCAAGCGGCTCATTCGGATGTCCCCGCGACCGATACCGTCTTGGCCGGCTTCGACGACGCACGCAGGATCGCGTCGTCGATCGGCTGCAGCAGCGCACGCGCCCAGGTCGCGAACTCGCCGCCGGACCAGAGCGCGGCGAAGTCGGGGAAGGTACGCGCCAGGTACGCGTTGTCGTCGCGCTCGCCGTGCTGCATGAAGGCCGGCTCGCTGTCCTCGTAGCGCGCGCGGGCGACTTCATAGGCCTCGCTGCCGGGCTGCGTCGCATCGCTGCCGCCCTTGTCGCGCCACGCGATGCCGCTGCGCAGTGCAAAGGGCAAGGGCCGCGACAGGCCCAGCGTCCAGGCATCGAGCAGCGTCGACCAATGC
>CAIQMJ010000397.1 GCA_903872875.1 uncultured Variovorax sp. | reverse complement strand
CCCTGCCTGCGCTGCCGTCCGGAGCTCGCACCGCGCGCGGCCAGCTGGTCGACCGAGGACGCATCGCGCATCCTCGCCCTGCAGGCCGCACGGCTGATCGACGAGCCCGACGCCTGGCCCGAGGACGGACCGGGCGCCGCGCAGATCGCGGCGCGGCTGGGCGTGAGCGACCGCCACCTGCGGCGCATCTTCGAGGCCCAGTTCGGCGTGTCGCCGCTGCAGTACCTGCAGACGCGCCGGCTGCTGGCGGCCAAGCAGCTCATCGCCGACACCCGGCTGCCGATGGCGCAGGTCGCGCTGGCCAGCGGCTTCGCGAGCGTGCGGCGCTTCAACGCAGCCTTCGGCGCTCACTACGGACTCAACCCGAGCGCGCTGCGCCGCGCCGGCCGCGAAGGCACGGCGCGCGCCAATACGATCGACGTTCGGCTCGGCCTGCGTCCACCCTACGACGCCGACGCCATGCTCGGCTTCCTCGCCAGGCGCGGCCTGCGCGGCGTGGAGCTGGCCGACACCGACAAGCAAGGCGCCTTCTTCGCTCGCACGCTGCGCGTGACCCATGCCGGCCACACGCACACCGGCTGGCTGCGGCTGCACTTCGACATGCAGCGCGAGCAACTCTGCCTGGCCGTCGCCGAGTCGCTCGCCGCGGTGTTGCCGATCGTGATCAGCCGCGTGCGCGCCATGCTGGACCTCGATGCCGATCCGATGGCGATCAACGCCGTGCTGCACGACGCCTTTCCCGAAGGCGACGGCCTGCGCGTGCCAGGCACGGTCGACGGCTTCGAGCTCGCGGTGCGTGCCGTGCTCGGCCAGCAGATCACCGTGGCCGCGGCGCGCACGCTGGGCGCGCGGCTGGTCGAGGCTTTCGGCGAGCCGGTCGCGACGCCGATCGCCGGACTCGACCGGCTGTTCCCGACGCCGACGGCCCTGGCAGCCGCCAGCGGCGATGCGCTGGGCGGCCTCGGTATCGTCAAGCAACGGCAGGCCGCGCTGCAGGCGCTGTCCCGCGAGACCGTGGCCGGCCGGCTCGCCCTGCATGCAGGCGCCGACGTGCCGGCGACGCTGGCCGCGCTGCAGGCGCTGCCCGGCATCGGCGACTGGACCGCGCAGTACATCGCGATGCGCGCCTTGCGCTGGCCCGATGCCTTCCCGTCCGGCGACGTGGCGTTGCAGAAGGCGCTGGGCGTGAACTCGGCGCGCGCTGCGGCCGAGGCCTCGCAGGCCTGGCGGCCCTGGCGCGGCTACGCCGTGCTGCGCGCCTGGCAGGCGCCGCGCCCCCCCATCACCCGACCCACTCCGGCGGCAACGCCCGACGCACCATGAAATTCAGGAACACCGCGCTGCGCATGCAGCACATCGACAGCCCGCTCGGCGGCATCACGCTGGCCGCAACGCCGATCGGCCTGGCCGGCCTCTGGTTCGACGCCCAGCGCCACTGGCCCGACATGACGGGCTGGCACCCGGATGACGCAGATCCAGTGCTGCAGACGGCGGCCGCGCAAGTACAGGATTACTTCGCCGGCCGGCGCCAGAGCTTCGACCTGCCGCTCGACCTGTCGCACGGCACGGCCTTCCAGCAGGCCGTATGGCAGGCGCTGCTCGCCATACCCGCCGGCGAGACGACCAGCTACGGCCTCCTGAGCGCCCGCATCGACAGGCCAGCCGCCGTGCGCGCCGTCGGCGCCGCGGTCGGGCGCAATCCGATCAGCGTGATCGTGCCCTGCCACCGCGTGATCGGCAGCAACGGATCGCTGACCGGCTATGCCGGCGGTCTCGACCGCAAGACCGCGCTGCTCGCGCTGGAAGGCGCCCGTTGAACGCCCGCAGCAGTGCCACGACGCCAACGCCTGCGCCCACGACGCCCACTGCAGCTTCGCCTGCGGGCAGCGCGCTGTCGCGCCGCTGGCTGTTCGACCTCGTCCTGCTGGGCGCGCTGTGGGGTGCCTCCTTCCGGTTCATGCGCATCGGTGGCGCCGACTTCGGCGCGCTGCCGACCGCGGCCCTGCGCGTCGCCATCGGCGCACTGGTGCTGCTGCCGCTGATGCTCGCCAAGGGCCATTGGGGTGCCTTTGCCGCGCGCTGGAAGCCGACGCTGGCGGTCGGCGTGATGAACTCGGGCCTGCCCTTCGCGCTGTTCGCGATAGCGCTGCTGACCATCAACAGCGGCCTGGCCGCGGTGATCAACGCGACCACGCCGATGTTCGGCGCGCTGGTGGCCTGGGCCTGGTTTCGCGAGCGGCCGGACAACTGGCGGCTGGTCGGCCTGGTGGTCGGCTTCGCGGGCGTCGCCGCACTGGCCAGCCGCAATGCGGGCCTCCAGACCGGCCAGGGCGGCGGCGCGGCCATGTGGGCCACGCTGGCCTGCCTGGGCGCCTGCGCCAGCTACGGCATCGCGGCCAGCATGACGCGGCGCTACCTCATGGGCATGCCCTCGCTGGCGACCGCGGGCGGCACGCAGATCGGCGCCACGCTGTTCCTGGTGCTGCCCGCGCTCTGGCTGCATCCGACGCAGATGCCAAGCCTGCGCGCCTGGCTCGCGGTCGCGGCGCTGGGCATCGCCTGCACCGGGCTCGCCTACATCCTGCTGTTCCGGCTGATCGAGACCGCCGGCCCGGCGCGTGCGCTGACCGTGACCTTCCTGGTGCCGGTGTTCGCGATCATCTACGGCTGGATCTTCCTGGGCGAGCAGGTCACGCCGTGGATGCTCGGCTGCGCGGGCGTGATCGTCTGCGGCGTGGCGCTGTCGACCGGATTCGTGAAGCCGGGGCGCGGACGCCGAGCCGCACCCTGAACGCTAGACCGCCCCCGCGACCACGTTGATCGACAGCGCGAGCACCAGCATGTTGAAGCCGAAGGCCAGCACGCTGTGCACGAGCGTGATGCGGCGCATCTCGCGCGAGGTGACCTGCACGTCGGACACCTGCGAGGTCATGCCCACCACGAAGGAGAAGTACAGGAAGTCGAAGTAGTCCGGATCGAGCTTGCCCGGAAAGTCGAGCCCGGCACCCGCGACCTTGTCGCTCTGTTCCAGCTGGTAGTAGCGGTGCGCGTAGTGAAAGGCGTAGATCGTGTGGATCACCAGCCACGACGCGGCAAGCGACACCATGCCCAGCGCAATGTGCGAGACGCGCTGCAGCCCGTCCATCTGCTTGACCTGCATGAGCAGCATCGCGATCACCGTGACGCTCACGCCCACTGCAGTGAGCATGATCACCAGGATCAGCACGTTCGGCTGGTCGAGCGAGCGGGACCGTGCGCGGGTGTGTTCCGCATCGAAGGTCTCGGCGAGCCACCAGGCGAGCGCAAGATAGACGGCGATGCCGGCGCACCAGCCGATCAGGCCGCGCGCCAGGCCATCGGTCGGCCAGGGTGCGAAGCCGGCGGCGAGCCCGACGCCGCAGCCGTACGCCAGCCGTTCCAGGCCGGCCGCTTCAGAGAGATGTTTGCGCATGCGGCGACTTTACGTGGAGCCCGGTCGACAATGCCGGCAGAACCCGATGAGAGACAAGAAAGAATGAAGCTCCCACGCTCCCTTGCGCGCATGGCCGTGCCACTGTTGGCCGTCGTGTTGAACGCGGCCGGCCTCGCCGGTGCGGTGCATGCGGCCACGCCTGCGCCGAATGCAGCAGCTGCAGCGTCCGCCGGTGTGCCCGATACGCTCGAACAGCGCGTGGCGGCCTGCATCGCCTGCCACGGACGCGAGGCCGCGGCCGCCAACGCGGACTATTTCCCGCGGCTGTCGGGCAAGCCGGCCACCTACCTGTACAACCAACTGGTGAGCTTCCGCGACGGGCGCCGCTCCAACCCCGACATGAACTACATGGTGCAGCACCTGTCGGACAGCTACCTGCGCGAGATCGCCGAATACTTCGCGGCGCTCGAGCTGCCCTATCCGCCGGTGGCCACCCGCAGCGACGCGACGCCCGAGATGCT
>CAIQMJ010000396.1 GCA_903872875.1 uncultured Variovorax sp. | reverse complement strand
TTCGTCACCGCCTCCGGCCGCAGCCCGACCTTGCTGAACAGCCAGCGCACGCGCTCCTTGCGCTCGGCCGCGGGCATGCCGAAGTTCTTCAGCGGCTCGGCCACGATCTCGCCGGCCGCGAGACGCGGGCTCAGCGACGCGTACGGGTCCTGGAAGATGATCTGCACGTCGCGCCGGCGCAGCCGCATCTGCTCGGCGCTCAGCGTCGTCAGCTCCTCGCCGTCGAGCTTCACCGAACCCGAGGTCGGCTCGATCAGCCGCATCACCGACTTGGCCGTGGTCGTCTTGCCGCAGCCGGATTCACCGACCAGCGACAGCGTCTCGCCGCGCGCCACATGGAAGGACACACCGTCGACCGCCTGGATCGGCGGGCGCTGCTTCGACAGCCAGCGCTTGGGCGAGATGTAGTGCTTCTTCAGGTTCTCGACCTTCAGCAGGGTGTTGGCGGGCGCGGTGGTGGGCGCCGATGCGGACGTCGCTTCGATGGCTTCGGAAGAAAGAACGGCGTTCATGCGATGACGGCCTCGGAGGTTGCTGCTGCTGCGCCGGCTTCGGTGGGCGGCGAGAGATCGATGCGGTTCTCCTCCACGGCGAAGCAGGCGACCACGTGGCCGTTGCCGTGCTCGGTCAGTTGCGGAATCTCCGTGCGGCAACGCGCATCCGCGTACGCGCAGCGCGCCGCAAAGGAACAGCCGCGCCGCGGCTCCTGCGGCGAAGGCACCAGCCCCGGAATCTCCGCCAGCCGCGCAGCGTGCGTGTTCATCGCCGGCATCGAGGCCATCAGCGCGCGCGTGTACGGATGCAGCGGCCGGTCGAACAGGTCCATCACATCGGCTTCCTCCACCTTGCGCCCGGCGTACATCACCACCACCCGGTCGCAGCTCTCGGCCACCACGCCCAGGTCGTGCGTGATCATCACCACACCCATGCCCAGTTCCTTCTGCAGGCGACGGATCAGCTCCAGGATCTGCGCCTGGATCGTCACGTCCAGCGCGGTGGTCGGCTCGTCGGCGATCAGCACTTCCGGGTTGCACGCCAGGGCCAGCGCGATCATCACGCGCTGGCGCATGCCGCCGGAGAGCTGGTGCGGGTACTCGTTGACGCGGCGCTCGGGTTCGGGGATCTGCACGACGCGCAGCATTTCCACCGCGCGCGCCATCGCCTCGGCGCGGCTGGCCTTCTGGTGCAGCTGCACTGTCTCGGCGATCTGGCGCCCGACGCTGAGCACCGGGTTCAGCGAGGTCATCGGCTCCTGGAAGATCATCGAGATGCGGTTGCCGCGGATCTGCCGCATTTCGCGCTCGCTGAGCGTGAGCAGGTCGGTGCCGCGCAGGCGCACCTGGCCGCGGATGCGTGCCGGCGGCGCGGGCAGCAGCCGCATGATCGACAGCGCGGTCACGCTCTTGCCGCAGCCGGACTCGCCGACCACGCCCAGCGTCTGGCCGGCGCGCACGGTGTAGCTGACGCCGTCGACCGAGCGCGCCGGGCCGGTCATCGTGTCGAAGTGGGTGCGTAGGTCGTCGACCTCGAGCAGCGGCTCGCCGGTCGGCAGGGCGATGCGAGACATCGGTTTCATAGCTGCCTCGCCAGGCGTGGGTCCAGGGCATCGCGCAGCCCGTCGCCCAGCAGGTTGATCGCCAGCACCGTGGCCGCCAGCAGCAGGCCGGGGTACAGGATGATGTGGAAGGCCACGGCGACGAAGTTGCGGCCCTCGGCCATCATGTTGCCCCAACTCGGCACCTGGGCCGGCACGCCGACGCCCAGGAAGGACAGCGCCGCTTCGGTCAGCACCGCGGCCGCCGCGACGAAGGTGGCCTGCACGATCAGCGGCGCCACCATGTTGGGCAGCACGTGGCGCGCGAGGATCACCGGCAGCCGCGTGCCGACCGCGTGAGCGGCCTCCACGTACAACTGCTCACGCAAGGTCA
>CAIQMJ010000395.1 GCA_903872875.1 uncultured Variovorax sp. | reverse complement strand
GCACAATCTCTTTGCTGGTCGTACCACGCACGATAGAGTCATCCACCAAGAGCACATTGCGACCTTTGAATTCGCTGGCGATCACATTGAGCTTCTGGCGAACCGACTTCTTGCGCACGCCCTGCCCCGGCATGATGAACGTGCGGCCCACGTAGCGGTTCTTCACGAATCCTTCGCGGTATGGCACGCCAAGCAAGTGCGCGAGCTGCGTGGCGCTCGGGCGGCTCGACTCGGGGATCGGGATGATCACGTCGATGTCGCTCGGCGGCACCGTCGACACGACACGCGTCGCCAGTGTCTCGCCCAGGTTCAGGCGCGCCTGGTACACCGAGATGCCGTCGAGCACCGAATCGGGCCGCGCCAGATAGACGAACTCGAACATGCAGGGATTGAGCGTCGGCGATTCGGCGCACTGCTCGGCGTTCACATTGCCCTGGAGGTCGATGAAGACCGCTTCGCCCGGCGCGATGTTGCGCTCGAACACCAGGCCCGAGCCTTCCAGTGCAACGGATTCGCTGGCCACCATCACGCTGCCATCGGCGCTGCGTCCCATTGCCAGCGGACGGATCCCGTACGGATCTCGGAACGCCAGCAGACCATGGCCGGCGATCAGCGCCACCACGGCATACGAGCCGCGAAGGCGGCGATGCATGCTGCGCACCGCAGCGAACACGCTGGCCGAGTTCAGCGTGCCGCCACGGGTGGCGCGCTCGATCTCGTGAGCGAGCACGTTGAGCAGCACTTCCGAATCGCTCTCGGTGTTGGTGTGGCGGTGGTCGGTCGAGAACAGTTCGGCACGCAGCGAATGCGCATTGGTCAGGTTCCCGTTGTGAACCAGAACGATGCCGTAGGGCGCGTTCACGTAGAAAGGCTGCGCCTCTTCCTCGCTGTAGGCGTTGCCCGCGGTCGGGTACCGGACCTGGCCCAGCCCCACGTCGCCCGGCAGCGCACGCATGTTGCGCGTGCGGAACACGTCGCGCACCATGCCCTTGGCCTTGTGCATGAAGAACTTGCGTTCCTGCAGCGTGACGATGCCCGCAGCATCCTGGCCGCGATGCTGCAACAGCAGCAGCGCGTCATAGAGCAACTGATTGACGGGAGCGTTACTGACGACGCCGACGATTCCACACATGAAAAGATCCTCTCAGGGCAGGTAGCTTGCCAACTTCTCAGGCAGTGCAGGCTTGAGGGCCTGCAGCGCCGCATCCAGAAAAACCACGCTTTGCGACGTCTGCCACCAGGCCGCGTCGGTCCACGACATCAAATGCATCACGACGGCCAGCACCAGCAGCGCCACTGCGCCGCGAATCGCGCCGAAACCAGCGCCGAGCAGACGATCCACCGGTCGCAATCCGACCACCGTGATCAGCTTGCGCAGCAGCGAGGCGATCAGTCCCACGCCGAACGCCACCGCGATGAACACCAGCACGAAAGCGAGCGGATAGCGCCACGCAGCTTCCACGTTGCCAAACGGCAGCCAGGCAGCCACGTCGGTTGCCAACCACTGCGCCACGATGAACGCCGCAATCCAGCCGGCCAACGACATCACCTCGAACACCAGGCCGCGCATCAGGCCCAACAGCGTCGAGACCACCAGCACGATAACGACGATCCAGTCGAACAGGACCACGTGATGCGACGCTGGTTACAAGGTGAGGACAGCGGCAGGCAATGACAAGCCCTTGACGCGACTCGCCGCACGGTCGGCCTCGGCACGCGAGCTGAACGGACCGACGCGCACACGCGTGCGCTCGCCCTCGGCCGTCTTCGCCACGTGCGTGTATGTCTTCAACCCTGCACGTTCGAGCTTCTGGCGGACTTCGCGCGCCTTGTCGGCATCGGCGAATGCACCGACCTGCACGACGAAACGTCCGGTCTCCTCGCTGGCGGCCGGCGGCCTGGCTGCCGCAGCCGCTGCATTCGCGGGTTTGCCTTCGAGCAGCGCACGGGCGCGAGCACCATCGTCGGCGGCTGCTGGCTTTGCGGGCGCGCCCGGCCTGGAATCCGCCCGGTGATCCGGCTTCTCGGCACCAGGCGCGGGAGAGGGGGTCGGTGGGACTTCGGCGCGGCGCTCCGGCGCCGGTTCGGGCACCACGGGCGTCGTCCGTGG
>CAIQMJ010000394.1 GCA_903872875.1 uncultured Variovorax sp. | reverse complement strand
CGGCGCTGCCGTTCAGGAAGGGATCGATATCGACCAGTGGAACTCGGCTCATGGCGGGGCGTCCTGAAACAAGAGTGGGAGGAAGAAGCCAGGCGGGCTCAGAGCAGCTTGCCCGGGTTCATGAGGTGGTTGGGGTCGAGTGCCTGCTTGATGCGCATCATCAGTTCGAACTCGAGCGCCGGCTTGTAGTGGCGCATCTCGTCGCGCCGCAGTTGGCCGATGCCGTGTTCCGCGCTGATGCTGCCGCCCATGTGCGTCACCAGGTCGTGCACCACGCGGTTGAGCGACTCGGTCTGTGCCGCGAGCTGCTCGGCCGTGGTGCCGGCCGGCATCAGCACGTTGTAGTGCAGATTGCCGTCGCCCAGGTGGCCGAAGTTGATGATGTTCACGTCGGGCTGCACCGCGCGCAGCGCCGCATCGGCCTGTCGCGCGAAGTCGGCGAGCGACGAGATGGGCAGCGCGATGTCGTGCTTGATGGCCTTGCCCGCGCGCACCTGCGCCTGCGAGATGCCTTCGCGGATCTTCCAGAAGGCCGCCGTCTGCGCCTGGCTGCGGCTCACGGCCACGTCCTCGGCAAGGCCGCTTTCCAGCGCGGCGCCAAGGCCTTGTTCCAGCAGTTCGTCGAGGCCTTCCTGCTGCGTGTCGGCCAGTTCGACCAGCGCATGGAAGGCGTGCGTGCCGGCCAGCGGCGCGCGCGTGTCGACCACGTGCTGCAGCACCAGCGACAGCGAAGCGTCCGACATCATCTCGAAGGCCACCAGCCGTTCGCCGCCGCGGGCGCGCAACAGCGACAGCAGGTCGATCAGCGATTCGAGCGACGACGCGCCGACCCAGGCCGTGGCGCGGCCCAGCGGCTTCGGGAACAGCTTGAGAACGGCCGCCGTGATGATGCCCAGCGTGCCTTCCGACCCGATGAACAGGTGCCGCAGGTCGTAGCCGGTGTTGTCCTTGCGCAGCGCGCGCAGGCCGTTCCACACGCGGCCGTCGGGCAGCACGGCCTCGATGCCGAGCACCAGGTCGCGCGTGTTTCCGTAGCGCAGCACGGCGATGCCACCCGCATTGGTCGCGAGGTTGCCGCCGATGGTGCAGCTGCCCTCGGAGCCGAGGCTCAGCGGGAAGAAGCGCTCGACCTCCAGCGCGGCCTGCTGCACGTGCGCCAGCAGCACGCCGGCTTCGGCCGTCAGTGTGTTGTTGATCGGGTCGACCGCGCGGATCGCATTCATGCGCGACATGTTCAACACCACCTGCGCGCCACTCGCATCCGGCGTCGCGCCGCCGCTCATGCCGGTGTTGCCGCCCTGAGCGACGACCGGCGTGTGCGTCTCGTGGCAGATGCGGATCACCGCCGCCGTCTCATCGGTGTCGCGCGGGCGCACCACCAGCGCGGTGCGGCCTCGCCACTTGCCGAGCCAGTCGGTCAGATACGGTGCCTGCGCCTCGGTGTCGGTGATGAGTCCGGCGTCGCCGACGACGGCATGCAGCCGGCGGATCAGTTCGGGATGGGGTGCGGCCGGGGCCTGCGCGAAGTCGGCGGGTGAGTACATCGCTCGTGTCCTGCGGGGTGTCTTGTTCGTTCGTGAAAAGGTCGGTCGGGCTACCAGCCGAGTTGCACGCGGCCCAGCGCCATCGCGACGGCCGCCTGCGTCGGCTCGACCACCGGCAGCCCGGTGGCTTCCTGCAGCGGTCCGCGGAACGGCGCCATGCCGGCGCAGCCCATCACCAGCACCTGGGCGCCACGCTCGTCGCGCAAGCGGCGGCCGGCGTCGCACATGGCGGCCAGCGTGGCTTCGCGGTCGGCCAGCTGCGACACGCCGCGGCCGATCGCGAACTCGCCTGCCAGCCGCTGTGTCACGCCCATCGCGCCCCAGTTGCGCAGGTGGCGCGGGATGGAGCGCGGCAGGATCGCGATCACGCCGAAGGTCTGGCCCATCGAGAGCGCGGTCAGCACGCCCGATTCGCTGATGCCCAGCGCCGGCACGCGGACGCTCTCGCGCAGCAGCTGCAGGCCCGGGTCGCTGAAGCAGGCGACGACGAAGGCCGCCGCGTCGTCCCGGTGCGCCTGCGCGAACGCATGGACGGCCAGCGCCGCGCGGTCGACGTCCTGCTGCGACTCGACGCCCGGCGGGCCGTCGGCCAGCGTGACGCAGCGGATCTCCGGCCCGCCGGCAAGGCGCAGCGGTGCCACGGCGGCATCGAGTTCCGCGGTCACCGCGGCATTGCTGTTGGGGTTGATGACGTAGATGGCCTTGGGCATGACTCAGTCTAGGACGGCGCGTGCGGCATGGCACTTGCTAACTTGTGCGTCGTCATTAACCCTTTGTTATGGACGGTGCGTCGGCACCAGCTTGATGTCTCTCAACCTCCGGCAGATCGAGGTGTTCCGCGCGGTGATGATCACCGGCTCGATCAGCGGCGCCTCGCAACTGCTGTTCGTCTCGCAGCCGGCCATCAGCCGCCTGCTGTCGCATACCGAGGCGCGCGTCGGCTTCGCGTTGTTCGAGCGCATCAAGGGCCGGCTCTACGCCACGCCGGAGGCCAAGAAGCTGTTCCGCGAAGTCGAGCATGTGTATGCGGGCGTGCAGCGCGTGAACGAACTCGCGCGCGACCTGCAGGAGAACCGCGAAGGCATCCTGAACATCGTGTCCAGCCCGAGCGTCGGCCAGATGGTGATTCCGCAGGCGGTTGCCGCGTTCCGTGCCCGGCATCCGAACGTGAAGATCACCTTCCAATACCTGGGCTACACGCCGCTGGTGGAGCGCATCCTCAATCACCAGGCCGACATCGCGGTCACCATCCTGCCGGTGGAACATCCGAACCTCGAGATGACCTCGCTCGGCACGGGAAGGCTGGTCTGCATCTGCCCCTACAACCACCCGCTGTCGCGCCGCGCAACGCTCTCGGTGGCCGACCTGCTGCCCTATCCGCTGATCTCGTATGACCGCAGTTCGCCCTTCGGCAGGATGGTCGGCGATCTGTTCGAGGCGGCCGGCGAAACCGTGCGCGCCGCGGTCGAGGTCGGCTCCCCGCAGAACGCCTGCTCGCTGGTGCAGGCCGGTGCGGGCATCGCGCTGGTCGACGAGTTCTCGGTGCGCAGCTGGCCCGCGAGCCAGCTCGTGGTGCGGCCCGTGCAGGGCACACCCACCTTGCACGCCAACCTGGTGCATCCGCGCTTCGAGCCGATGTCGCAGTTGGCGCAGTCGTTCGTGAAGGTGCTGCGCCAGCTGATGAAGAGCGAGGGCTTCGCGACTGCACAGGTACCCGTATCCGCAGACGCTTGAACGACTCACCCTTAACAGTTCGTTAAGGGTTGCCCACAAAAAGGCACGCGACACGCGGGTGCCTGCGCCCGAATAATTTCTCCAACGCCACGCAATCGCATGGCCACAGAGAGACCACCGCATGACTTCGATCGTTAGCCCCTCCACCGACCCGCTCGGTTCG
>CAIQMJ010000393.1 GCA_903872875.1 uncultured Variovorax sp. | reverse complement strand
TCCGAGCCAATGCGGTGCTGCCGGGCGTGATGAACACGCCGCTGATCCACACCCAGATCGCCGGCCAGTTCGCCAGCACCGAAGACATGATCCGCACGCGCAATGCCGCAAGCCCGATGGGCCGCATGGGCGACGCCTGGGACGTGGCCTACACGTCGCTCTTTCTCGCATCGGACGAAGCGGCCTACATCACCGGCGTGTGCATCCCGGTGGATGGCGGCAAGAGCTGCGCCGGCCGCTGAGGCGGGCATCGCCCCATTGCCTCATTGCCCCATTCACAGCAACAACAGGAGACAAGACCATGAACCGACGCCAACTCGCGCATCGCGCCATCCCCTTCGCCGCCGCGGCGCTCGCCCTGCTGGGCTTCTGCGCCAGCGCCTCGGCGGAAGGCGCATTCCCCGACAAGCCCGTGAGGCTGATCGTCCCATTCCCGCCCGGCGGCACGTCCGACATCACCGGGCGCATCTTTGCCGATGCGCTCAGCCGGGAACTCGGCCAGCCGGTGATCGTCGACAACAAGGGTGGTGCCGGCGGCACCATCGGTGCGCGCTTCGTGGCGGAGGCCAAGCCCGATGGCTATACCTTGCTGCTCGGCACTTCGAGCACCAACGGCACGAACTCGGCGGTCTACAAGAACCTGACTTTCGATGCAGTGAAAAGCTTCACGCCCATCACCCGCATCGTCACTGTGCCGGGCGTGCTGAGCGTCAATGCCGGCTTCCCGGCCAAGACCTATGCGGACTTCGCCCAGCTGGTGAAGGCATCGCCCGGAAAGTTCTCATACGCGTCCTCCGGCGCGGGCGGCGCGACACACATGGCGATGGAATACTACAAGTCGCTCAGCGGCATGCACATCGTGCACGTGCCGTACCGTGGCACTGGCCCGGCACTGAACGATGTCATCGGCGGCCAGGTCCAGATGATCTATGACACGCTGGCCTCGTCATACCCCTACATCAAGGCCGGCAACCTGATCCCCATCGCGGTGGCCGCACCCGCGCGCGTGAAGGAACTGCCCAACGTGCCGACGTTTGCCGAGACCGGGCTCACGACCTTCAACGCCGACCTATGGAACGGCGTGCTCGCGCCGGCCGGCCTTCCGCCCGATGTGCTGAAAGCGCTGCATGCCGCGTCGCTGCGTGCGTTGCGTAACCCGGCCCTGAAGGAGAAGCACGCGGCAGCCGGCGCCTACGTGGTGGAGGACACTCCGGCCGAATTCACCCAGATCATCACGACCGACGTGGCGAAGTGGAAGAAGGTCGCGGAATTCGGCCATATCACGGCCGAGTGAGCGCCGCGGTCCGGCGATCGCGCGGGCGCTGCAGGCATTGCCCGCGGCACGCACGCCCACCGCGGCCGACTGGCGGCGGCTGTCGCGCGAATGGAAGCAGGAGCTGGACGCACGCATCCAGGCGCTCACCCAGTTGCGCGACCAGCTCGACGGCTGCATCGGGTGCGGCTGCCTGTCGCTCAAGGCATGCCCGCTGCGCAATGCACGGGACGCGCTGGCCAGCGAAGGGCCCGGGCCGCACT
>CAIQMJ010000392.1 GCA_903872875.1 uncultured Variovorax sp. | reverse complement strand
CGACGGAAAGAGCCTGAACCAGGCTGCTGCCACCAGGATGGTGCCGACGCCGCCCAGCACCACCGAGCCGACCGGCCCCAGCAAGGCTGCGGTCGCACCCGACTCGAACTCGCCGAGTTGATTGCTGGCGCCGATGAAGATCGAGTTCACTGCACTCACACGGCCGCGCATCTCGTCGGGCGTCTCGAGCTGCACGAGCGTCTGGCGGATCACGACGTTGACCATGTCCGCGCCGCCCGACACCGCCAACGCGATCAGCGACACCAGAAAGCTGCGCGAGAGGCCGAACACGACCATGCAGAGGCCGAATGCCGCCACTGCGAACAGCAACGTGCGACCGACGCGCCGCTCGACCGGCCGGCGGGTCAGCACCACCGACGTCGCCAGCGCACCCACGGCCGGCGCACTGCGCAGCAGGCCCATGCCCCAGGCGCCGGTGTGGAGGATGTCCTTGGCATAGATCGGCAACAGCGCCACCGCACCGCCAAGCAGCACGGCGAACAGGTCGAGCGATACCGCGCCAAGCACCGGCTTGCGGCGCCAGATGAAGTTGACGCCGGCGAACACCGTGGCCAGCGTGACCGGCTCGCGTGTGCGCGCCGGCTGCAGATAGCGCAGCCCGCCGATCAGCACGCCACCGACCGCGAACAGCAGCAGGCTGGCACCGTAGACCACGCCCGTGCCGGCCGCGAACAAAAGCCCCCCGAGTGCGGGGCCGCCGATGATCGCGCCCTGCATGCCGGCGGAACTGAAGGCCATGGCGCGCGGCAGCATCAATGGCGGCACCAGCATCGGCGTCAGCGCCTGCTGCGCAGGCATCTGGAAGGCCCGCACCGCGCCCAGCACGACCGACAGGCCGAGCAGCAGCAGGCGCGAGTCATGGCCGGTCTGGTGTGCGAGCAGCAACGTGAGTGCGACGACCCCTTGCACTACGTAGCACATGGCGACGATGCGCCCGCGGTGATGACGGTCGACGATGTGCCCCGCGTACAGCGCCAGCACCAGTGCCGGTACGAACTGATAGAGGCCGACCAGTCCGAGGTCCCAGGCGCTCGCCGTCAGGTCGTACATGTGCCAGCCGATGGCCACCAGCAGCATCTGGCTGCCGGCGGTGCCGAACAGGCGCGCCATCCACATGCGCATGAAAGGACGCACGCGCGTCAGGTCGGAAAAACGGAGGGCTGAGGCGGCGTCGGACATCCTTTCGAGGATAGCCGACGCCTACACTTCCCGCCGATGAGCCTGCCACCCGATCTCCTGCCGGTCCACGAAGACGCCCATCTGCTTGTTCTGGACAAGCCGGCGGGCCTGCTGTGCGTCCCCGGCCGAGGCGAAGACAAGCAGGACTGCCTGAGTTCCCGCGCACAACGCCGCTGGCCCGATGCGCTGGTCGTGCATCGCCTGGACATGGCGACCAGCGGTCTGGTGCTGATGGCGCGCAGCCCCGCCATCCAGCGCTTGCTGGGCGATGCATTTGCGGCCGGACAGATCTGGAAGCGCTACGAGGCGATCGTCGATGGGCTGGCGCCGGGCAATGAATGGGCGGTGATCGACGCGCCGATCGCCGCGGACTGGCCGAATCGGCCGTTGCAGAAGATCGACCCGCTGGGAAAGCCCAGCGTCACGCGATGGCGCACGCTGCACACGCAGCCCGAACGCAACGCAAGCCATCTGCTGCTGGAGCCACGCACTGGACGCACGCACCAGTTGCGGGTCCATCTGGCATCGGTCGGTCACCCCATCCTCGGCGATGCACTCTACGGGGACGAGCGCGTGGCAAGCCGGGCTCCGCGTCTGCTGCTGCACGCGGGCGTGCTGCAGTTCAGGCATCCCGCAACCGGCGCCGCGGCGCGCTTCGAAAGCCCGACGCCGTTCGTCTGAAGGGCCGGCAATGCCTGTCCGAAAGGTTCCGCGTCAGCCGCCCTTGACCACGAGCACCGGCATCGGTGCGTCCTGCAGCACACGCTGGGTCACGCTGCCGAGCAGCAATTTCTCGATGCCCGCACGGCCATGCGAGCCCATCACGATCAGGTCGGCGCCCACACCCTTGGCCGTGTCGACGATGCCTTCATGCACCACATGGCCATCGATCACGCGCTGGTCGCTGTGAAGGCCCTCGGCCGCCAGCGCCGCGACGCCGCGGGCCAGGGCCGTGTTGGCGCTGCTGGTGGCCGCGGCCAGATATTCGTTCTGTCCCAGCGCATAGTCCGCCCCCACGCCGATGAACGGATAGTTGTCGATCACGTGGATCAGCGTGATACGGCTGCCGAAAGCCAGCGCGAGCCCGCTGGCCTTGGTGACCGCCAGCATCGAAGTCTCGGAACCGTCGATAGGAACCAGGATGTGATTGAACATGGCGTACCTCTTTTTGCTTGACGGAGCCCGGGTGGGCCCTCGATCCTGAATTTACCCCCTGCGGCGCACCGAAGGGTGTAGGACGTGAAGCGCGCGCCCTTGCCGCTGTTCAGTCGCCCTGGAAGGCACCTGATCGGCAGGTCACGACCAGCGTGTCGCGGTAGCCCGGACGGCCCTCCACGACCGGCTGGATCGGCGTCGACTCGTGTATCACGCGGGCATCGTCGAGCAGCAACAGCGACCAGGGTTCAGTCATCGTGAAGCGCTCGCCACGGCGGCCGGCGGCCTCGAACACCCGCGTCTCGCCGCCCTTGATGTTCTGGCGGGCCACCAGCATCACCGCGACCAGGTCGACACCATCGCGGTGCGCGCCCTCGGGCGTCGGCCGGCCGATACCCTCGGCAGTGTCGATGCGGAACTGATGCGCCTCGACGAACCACCGCTGCGTGCCATGCAGTGCGCTGGCGCAGTCGGCCAGCTTGCGCATCAGCTGCTGCCATCCGGCCTGGGCGACGGCTGCCGGCGCCATCGGCGCAAACCATCGTTGCATGCCACCGTGCAGGGCGTTGTATTCGACGGGTTGCCAATGCGCACGGTGCGGCACCTGCGCGAGCGCGTCACCATCGATCGTGAAGCAGGAATGCCGGCGTTGCCGGTAATGCCCGCCGTCCTTCAGGTACTCGTCGGGCGGCAGGTCGTTCCAGCCGTCCTTGAGCGGATCGAGCGCAGCCAATGGCAGGCCGAGCCACCGCACCACGCCCGCGGGCGACAGCACCGCATAGCCTTGCGTGCGGAGTGTTTCGGTGAGTTCGGCAGGGTCGGTGGCGGGCGGGGCGAAGGCGACTGCGGCGCTCACGCCGCGACCTTCACGCCCTTCCAGAAGGCGACGCGATCCTTGATCTCTTCGGCTTCCGGCTTCGGATCGGCGTAATACCAGGCGGCATCGGCGTTCATTTCGCCATTGACCAGCAGCGAGTAGTAGCTCGCAGAGCCCTTCCAGGGGCAGGTGGTCTTGTGGTTGCTGAAGGTCACGTACTCGCGCTTGAGCGAACTCAAGGGGAAATAGTGATTGCCTTCGACGACCACCGTGTCGTCGCTTTCGGCGATGGTGACGCCGTTCCAGGTTGCTTTCATGATCGTCCAGATGTCGGATGCCGCGAATGCGCGGCCGACCGTTATTGTGCGCCGGGCGCGCGAAGCCAGTGCACGCTGAAGAGCCGCGCCGGGTCGGTCCAGACGGCGGCGGGCGTGAAACCGGCCTTCAACGCCAGCTCGCGCAGCCCGTCGACGGTGAACTTGTGCGAGTTCTCGGTATGGATGGTCTCGCCTTCCTCGAATGCGAAAGCCTCGCCGGCGAGCCGCACGGTCTGCGCGCGGCGGCTCACGAGGTGCATTTCGATGCGCTTCAAAGGGGCGTTGTAGAACGCCGCGTGGGCAAATCCGTCGAGATCGAAATCGGCACCGAGTTCCGCGTTGGCGCGGCGCAGCAGGTTCAGGTTGAACGCAGCTGTCACACCCTGCGCGTCGTTGTAGGCTGCATGCAGCAGTGCGGGGTCCTTGACCAGATCGACGCCCAGCAGCAGCCCGCCACCACGCAGCAGGCGCGCGGCAAGCTGCAGGAAGGCAAGCGCCTCGGCCGGGCTGAAATTGCCCAGCGTGGAGCCGGGGAAGAACCCAACCCGCCGGCCGGTGTCGTCCGCCGGCGCGGGCAACACCAGCGGCATCGTGTAGTCGGCCCCGATCGGCTGCACCGCCAGCGACGGATAGTCGCGGCGCAGCCGATCGGCCGCGGCCTCCAGGTGCTCTCCGGAAATGTCGATCGGCAGGTAGCGCCGTGGTGCATCGAGCGCATCGAGCAGCAGCCGAACCTTGGTCAGCGACCCGGCGCCGAACTCGATGACCTCCGCCGCCGACCCGATCTGCGCCGCGATTTCGGGAGCGTAGTCCGTCAGCAGCTGAAGCTCCGTGCGCGTCGGGTAGTACTCGGGCAACTCGCAGATGCGGTCGAACAGCCGGGAGCCTGCCGCGTCGTAGAAGAACTTGGGCGAGATGCTTCGCGGCGTACGGGCAAGACCTGCACTCAGCTCGCGGCCGAATTCGGACAGGGCCGGTGCGCGCGCAGTGGAGATCGGAGTGTCGAATGAGAAGACTGGATTGCGCATCAGAGGTCTTTCGCGAGCCGCAGCCCGGAGAACTGCCAGCGGGCAGCCGGCGGAAAGAAATTGCGGTAGCTCGGCCGTGCGTGGCCCGCGGGGGTCGCCACGCTGCCACCACGCAGCACGACCTGGCTCACCATGAATTTGCCGTTGTACTCGGCCGCGACGCCGGGCATCGGTCGGAAGCCCGGATAGGGGTCATAGGATGAACGCGTCCATTGCCAGACATGGCCCGTCATCTGGGTGATGGACGGATCGGCCACGGCCGCCTCCCACTCGAATTCGGTGGGCAGCCTCGCACCGGCCCACTCGGCATAGGCTGCAGCTTCGTAGAAGCTCAGATGCGACACCGGCGCCTCGCGCTCCAGCGGCCGGACACCGTGCAGGCCGAACACCTGCCATCCGCCCGCGGCACCCGGCTGGTGTGCAAGCCGCGGATCGTCCGGCGCAAGCCAATAGGCCGGACAGCGCCAGCCATGCGCCTTGACCGCCGCCCAGCCGTCGGACAACCAGAGGTCAGGCCGCTCGTATCCACCGTCGGCAATGAACTGCGCATAGTCGCCGCAACTCACGAGCCGATGGGCAATCGCATGCGGCTGCAACAGCGCCTTGTGGCGGGGCGTCTCGTTGTCGAACGCGAAGCCATCGCCCGCATGGCCGATCTCGACCAGACCGCCGGCCTGCGACAGCCAGCGCATCGGAGGTTCGACAGCGGCCAGCCGCAGCGCCGGCGCTGCCGACGGCCGGTACGCCGGCAGCAGCGGGTTGCACGAGAAGGCATGCAGGATGTCGGTCAGCAACAACTCCTGGTGCTGCTGCTCATGATGCAGCCCAAGCGTGACGATCGGCGCGACCAGCGCCCAGAGCGCGTCGTCCGAAGCCTCGAGCAGCCGATCGACCGCGGCATCGACGTGGCTCCGGTAGGCCAGCACCTCGTCCGCGGACGGCCGGGTGAGCAGTCCGCGCTGCGGTCGCGGATGGCGCGGGCCGAGCGCCTCGTAATAGGAATTGAAGAGATAGTGAAAGCGTGGATCGAAAGGCTGGTAACCGGTGGCATGGGGCTGCAGCAGCACCGTCTCGAAGAACCAGGTGGTATGCGCCAGGTGCCATTTGGTCGGGCTCGCGTCGGGCATCGACTGGATG
>CAIQMJ010000391.1 GCA_903872875.1 uncultured Variovorax sp. | reverse complement strand
GGTGTCGGACAAAGGGGTGCGACGGACAAATGAAGCGGGGGATGTCGGGGTTGCGACAAAGGGCACAGGTCGGGGGGGTTGGAGGTTCGGCGGGGCAGGACCGATGGCTATCGGCGGCGAATGTTGACGCTGAGCCGGGAGCGGCGGCTTGCCGACGCGAGTCGGCGCTGCTCTTAGTCTTGCAGCGTACGCGCAGGCACGCCCAAGAGGTTTGCGAAATCCTGCTGCGACAGTCCGACCTCCGCGCGTGCTTCGGCTGCTGCAGATGGTTGAACGCTACCCTGCGGATAGATACCTTGAAGATAGGCACGAATCGCATCGTGTCGAGCCTTCGCCGCAGGTGTCCATGTGGTGCCGGCCCATCGGGCCTTCGCTGAAGTTCAGGTCGAAGGCCGGAGCCGGGCGCCAGGCTGTGAACAGCCACGCGCAGGCCACGCTCCCGATCGAAGCGGTCCACGCCAAACGCCGCGAGCCGGGGGCGACAAGTCGAAGCAGGCGCTGGCCGGCATCTCCAGCCCGCCGGGATGGCGCAGACCCTGCTGACAGAACAGGCGATACGTCAGGCCCCACCCATCAAGCGGGCTGTCGGCGGTCAGGCCAGGCAAGCGTTGCAGGTGTGGCGAAAAAGCCGCCCCTCAGCCCGCATCGTGGGGTTGCAGGATGTCCACCTGCCGCCCCGCCAGCAAGGGCAGGATGCGCTCGACGACCAGTGCCTGGTAGTGCGCCGACTGCCGATGCGACTCGAGCGCCGCACCGTCGCGATAGCGCTCCAGCAGCAGCACCGAAGCCGGCGCATCGATGGCGCTGAACACCTCGTAGCCGAGGCAGCCCGGCTCGGCGAGTGAACGCTCGCGAAGCTCGGCCACATGGGCCAGCACGTCGCCGACGTGATCGACCGACACTTGCCAGCGGGCCACCACCACGATCGGCGTGACGGCGCCGGTCATGCCTGCGCTCCCAGGGCACTGACGATTGCCTCGCCGACCAGGGCGCCTGATTGCGGGTTCTGGCCGGTGATCAGGCGTCCATCGACCAGGAGCTTGGGTGTCCACGGGTCGGCCGCTTCGTAGAGCGCGCCCTCGTCGCGCAGCGCGGCTTCGAGGTCGAAAGGTACGTCGCTGCGGGCGTAGCCGTCTTCTTCCGCCGTCGAGAAGCCGGCGACCTTGCGACCGCGCAGCAGGGGCGTGCCGTCGCCGAGCGTAACGCCGAGCAGCGCCGCCGGGCCGTGGCACACGGCGGCCACGACCTTGCCCCCGTCCCAGGCGCGCCGGACGGCGGCCTGCACCAGCGGGTTGCGCGTGATGTCGACCATCGGGCCCAGGCCGCCGGGGAAGAAAATGGCGTCGTAGTCGAGCACGTCGACCTCGGACAGCTTGCGGCTGTGCGCCAGGCGACGGTACGAAGCGCTCTCCACGAATCCGGCCTGCACGGCGTCGGTGCCGTCGAACCCGTCCTCCGGTGGCTTGCCACCTTGCAAGGAGGCGTATTCCACCGCGATACCGGCCTTGTCGAGCGCCTCGAACGGGTGGGCGATCTCGGGAAAGAAAAATCCGGTGGTACGGCTGTTGGGGCCGATCACCGCTGCGTTTGTCACAACAAACAGGACATGCTTGACGTTCATGATTCACTCCTTGGTTTCGAAAGCCCGGCGAGTCCGGGTGAAACGAAGATTAGGGCGACACGCACAGTCCGGGTAGACCTGCCGAAGTTGACGCATTGTCTTATCCATATTGACAATCAACGGCATGAGCCCCACCCAACCACCGATCCTGGATGAACTGCGCGCGATGGCGATCTTTGCCACCGTCGTGCGCTGCGGCAGCTTTGCGGCCGGCGCGCGTGCGCTGGGCCTGACCCGCGCAGTCGTGAGCCACCATGTCCGCAGCCTCGAGACCAAGCTCGGCGTGCCGCTCGCGCAACGCAGCACGCGCAGCTTCAGCCTGACGCCGGCGGGCGACGCGTTCCGCGTGCATTGCGAACGCCTGCTCGACGAGGCACACGACGGCATCCGCGGCATGGAACTGCTGCGCGCCGAGCCGCGCGGCGAAGTGCGCATCACCTGCTCGCATCACTTCGGCAACAAGCGCATCCTGCCGGCACCGCTGGACTTCCGTCGGCGCTACCCGGCGATCCGGCTCCACGTCGCGATGAACGACACCAACATCGACCTCGTGCAGCAAGGCATTGAACTGGCGGTGCGTGCCGGACCGCTGGCGGATTCGGATCTGGTCGCCCGTCGCCTGGTGAGCGAACCCACGATGCTGTGCGCTTCACCCGCGTACGTGCGGCGCCACCGCGCGCCTGCGACGGTCGCGGACCTGGCGGCGCATCGCTGGGTGGTCTATCCGCCAACGCAGCGGTCGTTGATGGGCACGCATGAGGGCCGGCCCGTCGAGATCGCGGTGCAGGGCGACATCGTTACCGACAGCGCGGCATCCCGGCTGGCGTTCGTGCTGGCCGGCGAAGGCATCGCACGGCTTCCGGCCTACGACGCCGCCGCGCCGCTCGCTTCGGGCGAACTGATCCGGGTGCTGCCGGAACTGGAGACCGCGGCACTCGAGATCCACCTGGTCCACGGCAGGCGCATCGGACCGAGCGCGCGGCTGCTGCGGGACTTCCTGTTGACGGCGATGCAGGACAGCGGTGGATAGACGCAGTGCGTGCATCGGCACAGCCAGCGCCGAGAAGACTTTCCGCCCCCCGAACACCGGGGTACTTTCGCCCTCAGAACTTGCGAACCTCGATCCCATGCTTGCGCAGCGCGTACCCCATCTGGCGCGGCGAGATCTTGAGCAGTCGCGCGGCCTTGGCCTGTACCCAGCCGCAATGCTCCATGGCCCAGATGAGACGCTCGTGCTCGCCGTCGGGCTTGCCATCGGCAGGAAGCACGGCGTTCTGGCTCTCAGGCACATCGGCCGGGCGCACCGTCACAAACGAAGGCGGTGATGCGTCGGGCTGCGGCGCCGGCGCTGGGGCGTCGGAGCGCGGCGGCACCATGGGGACCTCGGCAATGGGTATGTCCACCAGGCGCTTGGGCCGCACCGCGTCCTCCCGGTCGATGTGATGCAGCACCTGCGTCAGGCAGCGATTGCCCTGGCATGGAAAGGCCAGATCGCCGATCACGTCGTCGTGCGTCATCGTGGCCGTGCGCTCGACGCAGTTCTCCAGCTCGCGCACGTTGCCCGGCCAGTAGCAGCTGGTCAGCACGCGCATGGCCGCCGGGTTGAAGCGCGCACGGCGCGCGTTCTCGCGGTTGAATCGGTCGAGGAAGTGCTGCGCCATGGCCGGGATGTCCTCGCGCCGTTCGCGCAGCGGCGGCAGCTGGATGCTCACGACGTTGATGCGGTAGTACAGGTCGGCACGGAACTCGCCTGCCTGCACCATGCGCTCGAGGTTGCGGTTGGTGGCGAGGATCAGGCGCACATCGACCTTCACGGCCGCGACGCCGCCCACGCGCTCGAACTCGCGCTCCTGCAGCACACGCAGCAGCTTGGCCTGGAAGGACGCCGAGATGTCGCCGATCTCGTCGAGGAACAGCGTCCCGCCATGCGCGAGTTCGAAGCGCCCCTTGCGCTGCCCCTGCGCCCCCGTGAAGGCGCCCTTCTCGTGGCCGAACAACTCGCTCTCCAGCAGGGACTCGGTCAGTGCCGCGCAGTTGACGCGCACGAAGGCCTCGCGCTGGCGCGGCGACAGGTTGTGGATGGCCCGTGCGATCACCTCCTTGCCGGTACCGCTCTCGCCACGCAGCAGCACGGTGGTGCGCGCTGGCGCCACCTGATGGACCTGCTCGAACACCTCCTGCATCGGCGCCGAAACGCCCACGATCTGGTCGAGCTGCTGGCTGGGCTTGAGCACCTTGTGCATGCGGCGCACCTCGTCCTGCAGGGTGTCGTGCGCGGCCGCCACGCTGCGATGCAGCAGCAGCGCCTGGCCCATCAGCGTCGCCACCATCTTGAGCAGTTGCAGGTCCTCCGAGAAGCCGCGCCGCTCGTCGGGATTGAGGCAGTCGATGGCCAGGACGCCGACGGTGCGGCGGTCGGCGCGAATGGGTGTCACCAGCATCGCAACCGTGGCGCCCGGCATCAGGTCGGCACCACCCGTGCGATTCAGAAACAGCGGCTCGGCCTGGACGTTGGGCACGAGGATCGGCATGCCGCTGGCGTAAGCGCGGCCAACGATGCCCTCGCCGGCCTGGAACTGCAGGCGCTGCTGTTCGTCGCGTGACAGGCCCACGGCACAGAGCCCGCGCAACCGCCCCTCGCCCTCGCTCAACACGACGAAGGCACGACGCCAGTCGAAGGCGTGCAGCAGGTAGTTCAATGCCTCGCGAAATGTCTTCGAGATGTCGAGCGACGTGGCCAGCGTCTTGCTGATCTCGTAGACCGCATCGAGCTCGCGTCGAGCTTCAGCCGCTTGTGTATTCACCATGTGGGGGTCCCGTTCTCGTGCGACGCCGGGCTTGCCGAATCACTTCACTGAAGGGCTCCCGCACCAGTTTCCACCAGTGAGAGGGTGCGCCGGCGATCCAGCTACCTCGATGTGCGTCGCGACGCAAGAAACATACCCAATGAATGCGCTGTTTTCGGACTGCGTCGACCACGGGAATACACATTTGCGACAAACGCGACAGCGGTGTTCCGCGCCTTCGCTGCGACTGCGCACAAACACAACAAAGCTTGCGCCAAATCAAGCATTCCGGGGCTGAAAGCGCATGGCATCGAAGTTGCGGAAAGGGGTCCGTCTTCTTCATTTTCAGGAGCCTGTCATGCCGGACCCCGTTCGCGACAAAGCCATCTCCCCCGCAGCGCGCCCCGTCTATCTCGACTACGCCGCCACCACGCCGGTGGACCGCCGTGTCGCGAGCCGGATGATTCCCTATCTCACCGAGATGTATGGCAATCCGGCCAGCCGATCGCATGCCTACGGATGGGCCGCGGAAGAGGCCGTGGAGTTGGCGCGCGAGCAGGTGTGCGCGTTGGTCAATGCCGATCCGCGCGAGATCGTCTGGACCTCCGGCGCCACGGAATCGAACAACCTTGCCATCAAGGGCGTCGCGCACTTCTACCGCGCCAAGGGCCGCCATCTGGTGACGGTGGCCACCGAGCACAAGGCGGTACTCGACAGCATGCGCGAGCTCGAGCGCGAGGGTTATGAAGTGACGGTGCTACCGGTGCTTCCGAGCGGCCTGCTGGACCTCGCCGCCTTCGAAGCGGCGTTGCGACCCGACACCACCCTCGCCTCGGTGATGTTCGTCAACAACGAGACCGGCGTAGTGCAGGACATCGCCGCACTCGGGGCCATCTGCCGGGCCAGGGGCGTCTTCTTCCACGTGGACGCGGCGCAGGCCGCAGGCAAGGTTCCGATCGATCTGGATGAGTTGCCGGTGGACCTAATGTCGCTGTCCGCGCACAAGATCTACGGCCCCAAGGGTGTCGGCGCGCTCTACGTGCGCCGGCGCCCACGTGTGCGCATCGACGCGCAGATGCATGGCGGCGGCCACGAGCGCGGCATGCGTTCGGGCACGCTCGCCACGCACCAGATCGTGGGAATGGGCGCTGCATTCTGGTTGGCACGCGAGAACATGGCGGCCGACAACGCACGCATCGGCGCGCTGCGCAACCGGCTCTGGCATGGCCTTTCGAAGATGGAGCACGTGTCGCTCAACGGCGATGCCGACCGACGCGCCGTGCACTACCTCAACATGAGCTTCAACTACGTCGAGGGCGAGTCGCTCCTGATGGGGATCAAGAACGTCGCGGTGTCCTCCGGCTCCGCCTGCACATCCGCCAGCCTGGAGCCGAGCTATGTGCTGCGTGCGATGGGCCGCAGCGACGAACTGGCCCACAGCTCGGTGCGCTTCTCGATCGGCCGGTTCACGACCGAGGCCGAGATCGACATCACGATCGCGCAAGTGACCGAGGTCGTCACCCGCCTGCGTGCCATGAGCCCGCTGTGGGACATGGTGCAGGCCGGTGTCGACCTCGACACCATCCAGTGGGCCGAGCACTGACCGCGCCGCATCCCATCCATTCCAACGCCCACATCCCAGCCTCACGGAGCATCTCATGGCATACAGCGACAAGGTCATCGATCACTACGACAACCCGCGCAACGTCGGCGCGTTCGAACCGGGCGACGACAGCGTCGGCACGGGCATGGTCGGCGCGCCGGCCTGCGGCGACGTGATGCGCCTCCAGATCCGCGTCAATGCCGACGGCGTGATCGAGGACGCGCGCTTCAAGACCTATGGTTGCGGCTCCGCCATCGCGTCGAGTTCGCTCGTGACCGAATGGGTGCGCGGCCGCACGCTCGACGAGGCGCTGGCCATCAAGAACGCGCAGATCGCCGAAGAACTCGCCCTGCCGCCCGTGAAGATCCACTGCTCCATCCTCGCCGAGGATGCGATCAAGGCGGCCGTGGCGGACTTCCGTGCCCGCCATGCGGCGCCGGGCAGCACCGGCACGCCGCTCGTCACCGAGCAGCCGGTCTGCGACTCATCCAGCGCGCATTGACACGCCGCGCCTCTCCCCCTCCAGCCCCAAAAGAAAGAAGGTTCCCGATGGAAGCAGCACCGATCCAGGCAGAGACCGCCGATGCGTGCGGCCTGATGCCGGCCATGCTCGAATTCACGCCCCAGGCCGCTGCCAAGGTGGCGGCACTGATCGAGGAAGAAGGAAACCCCGAACTCAAGCTGCGGCTGTATGTCACCGGTGGCGGCTGCTCGGGCTTTTCGTACGGCTTCGCCTTCGACGACCAGATCGCCGAGGACGACACCCGGATCGTCACCGAAGGCGTGGCGCTGGTGGTCGACGCGATGAGCCAGCAATACCTGCTCGGCGCACGCGTCGACTACGAGGAAGGGCTCGAAGGCTCGCGCTTCGTCATCCACAACCCCAATGCGCAGACCACCTGCGGCTGCGGCAGTTCCTTTTCGGTTTGAGGGGTCTTGCATGAGCATCTCACTCACTCCCGCCGCCGCGCGCCATGTCGAGAAGTCACTGGCCAGGCGTGGCGGTGGCATCGGCCTGCGCCTGGCCGTGAAGACCAGCGGCTGTTCCGGATTCGCCTATGCGCTCGAATTCGTCGACGCCGTCAACGCGGACGACCGCTGCTTCGAGACTCTCGGCGTGAAGGTCATCGTGGACCTGCGCAGCCTCGGCATGCTCGACGGCACCGAACTCGATTTCGTCCGCGAAGGCCTGAACGAGGGCTTCAAGTTCAGCAACCCGAACGCGCGCGCCAACTGCGGCTGCGGCGAGAGCTTCGCGGTCTAGCCCAGGCAAATCGATGGCCCTCCTCCACATTGCCGAACCCGGCCAGAGCGCCACACCGCACCAGCACCGGCTGGCTGCGGGCATCGACCTGGGCACCACCAACTCGCTCGTCGCCACGGTGCAGAGCGCAGTGGCGCGCGCGCTGCCCGACGCCGCAGGGGCACTGCTGCTGCCCTCGGTGGTGCGCTACGGCGAGGATGGCCGGACGACCGTCGGCCATGAAGCGCAGGCCAGCCAGGCGGCCGACCCGCAGAACACCATCGTGTCGGTCAAGCGCTTCATGGGCAGGCGGCTCGCCGACGTGCGCGAAGCCGCCGGCCTGCCCTACCGTTTCATCGACACGCCGGGTATGGTCACGCTGGCCACGGCGGCAGGCGAGCGCTCGCCGGTGCAGGTGTCTGCCGACCTCCTCTCCACGCTGCGCGAACGCGCCGAGGCCTCGCTCGGCGGCGCGCTGACCGGCGTGGTGATCACCGTGCCGGCGTACTTCGACGACGCGCAGCGCCAGGCCACCAAGGACGCGGCACGGCTGGCCGGCCTGACCGTGCTGCGGCTGCTCAACGAGCCGACGGCTGCCGCCATCGCCTACGGCCTGGACAAGGCAGCCGAAGGCACCTTCGCGATCTACGACCTGGGCGGTGGCACCTTCGACATCTCGATCCTGCGGCTGACCCAGGGCGTGTTCGAGGTGCTGGCCACAGGCGGCGATTCGGCGCTGGGCGGCGACGACTTCGACCGCGCCATCGCCGAGTGGTTCTGTGCGCGGCATCGCATCGACGGCATCGCATCGCTGGCGCCGGGCGCGCAGAGGCGCCTGCTGTGGGCAGCCCGCAGCGCGAAGGAAACGCTGTCGACCGCACCCGAAGCGGCGCTGCGGCTGAACCTGGACGCCGGACTCGCGCTCGATGCCACCCTGACGCAGGCGGAGTTCGCCGAACTCGGTGCGCCGCTGATCGCCCGCACCATCGCCGCCACGCGGCGTGCGCTGCGCGACGCGCGCCTCTCGCCGGCCGACATCACCGGCGCGGTGCTGGTGGGTGGCTCGACGCGCATGCCTATCGCACGCGACGCGGTGCGCGAGCTGCTGGGCACCGAGCCGCTGAGCGGCATCGACCCCGACCAGGTCGTGGCGCTCGGCGCAGCACTGCAGGCCGACGTGCTGGCCGGTAACGGCAACCACGGCAGCGATGGCTGGTTGCTGCTGGATGTGTGCCCGCTGTCGCTCGGCATCGAGACCATGGGCGGGCTGGTCGAGAAGATCATTCCGCGCAACTCCACGCTGCCCACTGCGCGCGCGCAGGAATTCACCACGTTCAAGGATGGGCAGACCGCGATGTCGCTGCATGTGCTGCAGGGCGAGCGGGAGGCTGTGGCCGACTGTCGCTCGCTGGCGCGCTTCGAGCTGCGCGGCATCCCGCCCGCGGTGGCGGGATCGGCCCGCGTCCGCGTGAGCTTCCAGATCGATGCGGACGGGCTCCTGGCCGTCACCGCGCGCGAACAGACCACCGGCATCGAGGCGCACGTGGAGGTCAAGCCGTCATACGGCCTGGCGGACACGGCGATCACGGCCATGCTGCAGGACGCCGTCGGCGCGTCGAAGGCCGACATGCTGCTGCGCAGCCTGCGCGAGGCGCAGGTCGACGCGCGCAGGCTTCTCGACGCCACCGAAACGGCGTTGTCCGAGGACGGCGCGCTGCTGGCGCCGCCCGAACTCGCAGACATCCGGAAGGCCATGTTCGCGCTGGCCGACATCCTGGAAACCGCCGCCGGGATCGATGCGATCGAGCCGTCGGTGAAGGCGCTGTCGGCGGCCACGGAGGACTTCGCGGCGCGGCGCATGAACGCGTCGATCCGCCGTGCACTGGCAGGGCGCGCACTCGACAGCCTGGCCTGAGCTGCGAGCCGCCATGCCTCGCATCCACCTGCTTCCCCACCCCGACCTGTGCCCTGAAGGGCGCGAGATCGATATGCGCCGCGGCACCTCCCTGTGCGAAGGCCTGCTGGCCTCGGGTGTCGCGCTTGAACATGCCTGCGAGATGGTCGCCGCCTGCGCGACCTGCCATGTGTACGTGCGCGAGGGTGGCGCATCGCTCGCGCCGCCGGACGACGAGGAGAGCGATCAGCTCGACAACGCATGGGGTCTCGACGCACAGTCGCGGCTCGCCTGCTGCGTGAAGCTGCGCGACACCGACATCACGGTCGAATTGCCGCGGCACACGCGCAATCACGCGCGCGAACATGGATAGCGCCTCGAGGCGCATCTGTTCGAAAGAACACATTCCCGACAGCTGCAGTCCCTCGCCACGCAGAGGCTCGCAGGAATGCGACAAAGCGCGCCTCGACAGGCGGATCGGCACACGCAAAACACGACAAAAACCATGGCATGCCCTTTGCGATGACAAGACAAAGGACACCCACCATGTCACACAGTCTCATCATCAACGACACCACGCTGCGCGATGGAGAACAGACCGCCGGCGTCGCCTTCACGGCCGATGAGAAGTGCGCCATCGCGAGCGCCCTGTCCAGCGCGGGCGTGCCCGAGATGGAGGTCGGCATCCCGGCCATGGGCGACGACGAGATCGCCTGCATCAATGCCATTGCCGCGTTGCATCTCGATGCCGAGCTGATGGTGTGGGGGCGGCTCACCGATGCCGATCTGGCGAGCGCGATGCGTTGCCATGCCGACATCGTCCATCTGTCGATTCCGGTGTCCGACATTCACCTGCAGCACAAGCTGCGCCAGCCGCGCGAATGGGTGCTGGCGCAGGTCACGCGTGTGATCGCGGCGGCGGCCGCAACGGGCCGCAAGGTATCCCTGGGCGCCGAAGACGCGTCGCGTGCGGACAGCGGCTTTCTCTGCGACGTGGCCCGGCGGGCCGAGGACTGCGGTGCCCGCCGCGTGCGCTTCGCCGACACGCTGGGCGTGCTCGATCCCTTCTCCACCTATGAAGCCATCGCCCGCCTGCGCGATGCGGTGGACATGGAGATCGAGATGCACGCGCATGACGACCTCGGTCTCGCCACGGCCAACACGCTGGCCGCGCTGCGCGGCGGCGCGACCCATGCGAACACCACAGTCAACGGCCTGGGTGAACGCGCGGGCAATGCCGCGCTGGAGGAGGTGGTGATGGGCCTTCGCCATCTGCATCGCGCCGATTGCGGGGTCGACACGCGGGCGCTCGTCGCGATCTCCCGGCTGGTGGAACTCGCCTCGGGCCGACGCATCGCATTCAACAAGAGCATCGTCGGCGAGGCGGTGTTCACGCACGAATCGGGCATCCACATCGATGGCCTGCTCAAGAACGCATCAACCTACGAGAGCTTCGATCCCTCCGAGCTGGGCCGCGCACGGCGGACCGTGCTCGGCAAGCACTCGGGGTCGCAGGCCGTGCGGCAGGCCTACCGTGCGATGGGCGTCGCGCTGGACGACGCAACAGCGGCACGCGTGCTCATGCGCATCAGGGATCACGCGATGCGATGCAAGCGAGCCCCCACCGCGGACGAGCTGCAGGGCTTCCTCCACGCCGCCGTCCCCGCGCCCATCGCCAACGTGGGCGCCTTGGCGGCATGAGGCCCGACATGCACACGAAGCCTGAAGTCCTGCCCACTGCGGCATCCGGCGCGAAGGCGGCGAACGCGCCCTCCTGGTGGTCGCTGCTGCGCCAGGATGTGCGCTGCGTGCGCGACCGCGATCCGGCGGCTCGCAGCATGGCCGAGGTCTGGACCATCTACCCGGGCGTGCAGGCCATCGCGCTGCATCGGCTGGCCCATGCCGGCTGGCGACGCGGCTGGCGCTATCTGCCACGCTGGATCTCGTTCTGCGCACGCTGGTTCACGCAGATCGACATCCACCCCGGCGCCCGCATCGGCGCGAGGTTCTTCATCGATCACGGTACCGGCGTCGTGATCGGCGAGACTGCGGAAATCGGCGACGACGTGACGCTGTATCACGGCGTGACGCTCGGCGGAACGAGTTGGGCCGCCGGCAAGCGGCATCCAACGCTGGGCCATGGCGTGGTGGTCGGTGCCGGCGCCAAGATCCTCGGCCCCATCACGGTGGGCGATGCCGCGCGCATCGCCGCCAATTCAGTGGTGATCGACGCCGTGCCGCCCGGCGCCACCGTGGTCGGCATCCCGGGCAGGGTGGTGGCACCGCGCCGCGCCACCACGCACGGCTTCGACCTGAACCACCACCTCATTCCCGACCCGGTCGGCAAGGCCATCTCGTGCCTGCTGGACCGCGTGGCGCAATTGGAGCGGCTCAAGCCGCAGGCCCGGGTACCGACCACCGCCGATGCGGCATGCGGCGCCTGCGACGAGCGCTGCATCGAACCCGGATTCGAAACCCTTCTTGAAACGTCCAGCCAGGAGTCCTAGCCATGGAAAACTTTCTTCAACAGCTCAAGGCACTGTCGTCCGCCGAAGAGTTCCTGCAGTTCTTCGCGGTCCCGTTCGACCAGCGCGTGGTCCACGTCAGCCGGCTGCACATCATGAAGCGCTTCTTCCAGTACATCCGCCAGGAAGCCCTGCCGGCAGAATCCGACGAGCTTCGGATGTTCACCGTGTACCGCGACCTGTTGACGCGTGCCTATGGCGACTTCGTGCGCTCGACGCCGGCGCAGGAAAAGGTCTTCAAGGTGTTCCAGGACACCGAAGGCAAGCAGCACGTGACGCTCGACAGCCTGAAGGCGTCGATGCCGCTGCGCGCGGCCGCCTGAAGGGCACGGTCATGCACATCGTCGTCTGCATCAAGCAGGTACCGGACTCGGCGCAGATACGCGTCCATCCGGTGACCAACACCATCATGCGCCAGGGGGTACCGGCCATCGTCAACCCCTACGACCTGTTCTCGCTGGAAGAAGCGCTGCGGCTCAAGGACAGGTTCGGCGGCAAGGTCACCGTCCTGTGCATGGGCCCGCCGCAGGCCGAGGAGGCGCTGCGCAAGTGCATCAGCTACGGAGCCGACGACGCGGTGCTGGTGACCGACCGCGCCTTCGCCGGGGCCGACACGCTGGCCACGTCCTATGCCCTCGCGGCGGGCGTACGGCAGATCGCCAGGGAGCAGGCGGTCGACATCGTCTTCACCGGCAAGCAGACCATCGACGGCGACACCGCGCAGGTCGGTCCGGGCATCGCCAAGCGCATGGGCCTGCAACTGCTGACCTATGTGTCGCGCATCGTCGAGACCGATCTGTTGAACCGCACGATCACGGTCGAGCGGCGAGCCGAAGGCGGCGTGCAGGTGCTGAAGACGGCCCTGCCCTGCCTGATCACCATGCTTGAGAACACGAACGAACTGCGCTTCGCGGCGCTGCCCGCGATGATCCACGCGGCCGCCTACCCGGTGCGCAAGTGGAACAAGGAGCAGGCCGGTGTCGAGGACATCACCAGGATCGGCCTGAAGGGTTCGCCGACCGTGGTGAGCAAGGTCTTCGGCCCGACGCCGCGCAGCGAGAAGGCCGAGATGCTCGACCTGGACACCACGACGCTGCGCGACCTGTCGCTCAACCTCCTGCAGCGCATCTTCACGCGCCATCCCACCCTCGAAGCCGACCTGCTGATGAAGGAGTCGCCATGAATGCGCCCGCAACGCCACCCGTCAAGCGCCCGGCCGGCCGCGGCCGCAACCTGGAACTGCCCGAGCACCTGAAGGCCTACAAGGGTGTCTGGGTGTTCATCGAACATGACCGCGGCCATGTGCACAGCGTGTCGTGGGAGCTTCTCGGCGAGGCGCGCAAGCTGGCCGACAAGCTCGGCAGCACGGTCGGGGCGGTGCTGCTCGGCGGCGTGGACGAGCCACTCGAAAAGTTCGCGGCCGAGGCCTTCTCCTTCGGCGCCGACAGGGCCTACATCGTGCACGACCCGGTGCTCAAGGGCTACCGCAACGAGCCCTTCACCAAGGGCCTGACCGACCTGGTCAACAAGTACCAGCCGGAGATCCTGCTGCTGGGCGCGACCTCGATGGGCCGCGACCTGGCCGGCTCGGTGGCGACCACGCTGCTGACCGGCCTCACGGCCGATTGCACCGAGCTCAGCATCGACCCGACCTCGCGCGCCCTCGCCGCCACGCGGCCGACCTTCGGCGGTTCGCTGCTGTGCACGATCATGACGCTGGCGTACAGGCCGCAGATGGCCACGGTCCGCCCGCGCGTCATGGCCATGCCGAAGGCCGACACCGCCCGCACCGGCGAGATCGTGCAGGACACGCTCGGCATGGTGGAGACGCAGATCGTCACCAAGCTGCTCGACTTCATCGCCGATGCCAGCGGCAACACGATCAACCTGCCCTATGCCGACGTGATCGTCAGCGGCGGCAAGGGACTGAAGAATCCCGAGAACTTCAAGCTGGTGTTCGAACTGGCCCGCGTGCTGGGCGGCGAGGTGGGTGCGACACGGCCCTGCGTGCAGGCCGGCTGGGTCGAGGCCGACCGCCAGGTGGGCCAGACCGGCAAGACCGTGCGGCCCAAGCTGTACATCGCCGCGGGCATCTCGGGGGCCATCCAGCACCGGGTGGGCATGGAGGCATCGGACGTGATCGTGGCGATCAACACCGATGCGAATGCCCCGATCTTCGATTTCGCGCACTACGGCATCGTCGGCAACGCGCTGCAGGTGCTCCCGGCGCTGACGCAGGCTTTCGCCGAGCACCTGTCGCAACACACGCGGCGCGCGGCCTGAACATCCTCCTCACGACCCAAGGCAAGCCATGAAAAAACCTTCGCAATTCGACGCCATCGTCGTCGGCGCCGGCCCTTCGGGGAACGCCTGCGCCTACACGATGGCGAAGGCCGGTCTCAAGGTGCTGCAGATCGAGCGCGGCGAATACCCGGGCAGCAAGAACGTGCAGGGCGCGATCCTGTACGCCAATGCGCTGGAGGAGATCATTCCCGACTTCCGCGACGATGCACCGCTGGAGCGGCACATCATCGAGCAGCGCATGTGGGTGCTCGACGACAGCTCCTTCGTCGGTACGCACATCCGCAGCGCCGACTACGACAAGCCGCCCTACAACCGCTACACGATCATCCGCGCCCAATTCGACAAGTGGTTCAGCGCCAAGGTCCGGGAGGCCGGCGCGCTGCTGATCTGCGAGACCACCGTCAGCGAGCTGATCATGGACGGCGACCAGGTGGTGGGCGTGCGATGCGACCGCGAGCACGGCGACGTTTATGCGGACGTGGTGGTGCTCGCCGACGGTGTCAACTCCACGCTCGCGCGCAAGGCCGGCTTCCACGGCGAGATCCAGGCCGGCAACGTGGCGCTGGCTGTCAAGGAGATCCTCTTCATGCCCGAGGAGACGATCCGCCAGCGCTTCAACGTGGGCGAGGAGTCGGGCGTCGTGATCGAGATGGTCGGCCGCATCACCGACGGCATGATGGGCACCGGCTTCCTGTACACCAACAAGGAGTCGATCACCATCGGCGTGGGTTGCATGCTGGGGGACTTCGCGAAGAACCCGAACCGGACCAGCCCTTACGTGCTGCTCGAACAGATGAAGCGCCACCCCGCGATCGCGCCGCTGATCGAAGGCGGCGAGATGAAGGAGTACTGTGCGCACCTGATCCCGGAGGGCGGCTTTCATGCCATCCCGCAGGTGTACGGCAACGGCTGGATGATCGTCGGCGACTCGGGCGGCTTCGTGAACGCGGCGCACCGCGAGGGCTCCAATCTGGCCATGACGACCGGCCGCCTGGCCGCAGAGACCACGATCGCGGCCAGGGCCGCGGGGCAGGGCTTCCGGGCGGGCAGCCTCAAGGCCTACAAGGCTGCGCTCGACCGTAGCTTCGTGATGAAGGACCTGCACAAGTACCGCGACATGCCGGGCGTGCTGCACAAGAACCCGCAGTTCTTCACCACCTATCCCGACCTCGTCGCCCAGGCGGCACGCACCATGATCACGGTGGACGGGGTCGACAAGAAGACGAAGGAGCGCGAGATCTTCTCGAGCTTCCGCCGCAGCCGCAAGCTCACCGGCCTGGTGGGCGACGCCTACAAACTCTGGAGGGCCTTTCGATGAGCGCCATCACTGTCAATGTCGAAGAGAAACTGTTCCAGAACCGCTACCGCGTCGACGCCGGCCGGCCGCACATCACCATCAGGAATGCCGACGTCTGCACCAACGATTGCGCGGTGAAGAGCTGTACCTTCGTCTGCCCTGCGTCCTGCTACAAGGCCGAGGGCAATGGCAGCGTGACGCTGATCACCGACGGCTGCCTGGAGTGCGGCAGCTGCCGCATCCTGTGCAGCGAGCACGGGAACATCGCCTGGGAGTACCCGCGCGGCGGCCACGGCATCCTCTTCAAGTTCGGATGACATGAGACCAGCCCCGTCTGGCATGGCCTCTGGGGAGTGCGACGCGCAAGGAAAATCTGAAATGATCGAAGACATCCACCTGTTCCTGGTTCATGCCGTACAGCTCGAGCGCGATGCGGCACGCCAGTACGAGCAGCTCGCGCAAATCATGCAGACGGCCGGCAATACCGAAGTTCAGACGCTGTTCCAGCGCATGGGGCTCTACTCGCGGCGGCACCTGAAGGACGCGATGGACCGCGGCGGCTTTCGCGAATTGCCGACACTTGCACCCGAGGACTTTCAGTGGCCCGACGGCGTGAGCCCCGAAGCCGCGAGCTGGCATGGTGTGGACGGGATGATCGATGTCGCCACCGCCCTCGACCTGGCGCTGGCGAGCGAAACCGCCGGCCATGCCTTCTATGCCGATGTCGCCGCGCGCAGCAGCGACGCCGAGGTGGTCCGCATGGCATGCGAATTCGCCAAGGAGGAGAGCGAGCACGTGCGCGACCTCAAGGCCTGGATCCAGCGCACGGTCGCGTAGCGCGGCCGTCTCTTGCCCCTCCCCCGACTCACAGAAAACAGGAGCCTCCATGGCACGCCCCCAGCGACACGTCTTCGTCTGCACGCAGAGCCGTCCTCCGCAACACCCGCGCGGCTCCTGCGCCGCCAAGGACTCCGCCGCCGTGCTGCAGGCCTTCTGGGCCGAGCTGCAGAAGCGGCAGGCCTACGAGCAGGTCGCGATCACCAACTCGGGCTGCCTCGGTCCGTGCGACCAAGGGGCCAACGTGCTCGTCTATCCCGAAGGTGTGCTCTACCG
>CAIQMJ010000390.1 GCA_903872875.1 uncultured Variovorax sp. | reverse complement strand
CTGACCAGGCCCTGACCAAGTCACGAAACCGTCATTGGGCTTCTCTAGATTAATCGTTTCCACGTATCTAGAAAGCTCTAATTGAAAAATCCAGCCGATTCCAAGCAGATCGACTTCAACGACGAAGACTCCAACACGTCGCTCAACCCTGCATTCGACTCGGTGCTCGCTACGCGGCTGAGCCGTCGAGGCCTTCTGCGCGGTGGCGTCGGCACGGCCGGCACAGCCCTGCTGGGCGGCTTGGCAGTCGTGGGCTGTGGCGGCGGAAGCGACGGCGTCAGCTTCCCTGTGCTTCCTCCTGCACCGGCACCCGCTCCAGCACCCGCCCCAGCTCCGCAACCCCCAACGGAGAAGCTCCTTGGGTTCGGCGCAGTCGCAAAGAGCTTGGCCGACGTCGTTTCGGTTCCCGCTGGCTACTCCTTCAGCGTCATCTACGCCTTGGGTGACCCGCTGACGAGTGGCGCGCCTGCGTACAAGAACGACGGCACGGACACTGCCTTCGAAAACCGTGCGGGCGATCACCACGACGGCATGGAATGGTTCGGCCTGGATGCCAACGGGAAGCTCTCGCTCACGGCCACCGATCGTGGCGTGCTGGCCGTCAATCATGAAGCGACGACCAATGAATCGCTGAGTTCGTTCTTCCTGCACGCGAATGGCGGGACCTCGACATTGCCGCGGCCTGCCGCGGAAGTGGACAAGGAGATCGCGATCCACGGCATCTCGGTCGTGGAAGTCGCCAAGACATCGGGTAAGTGGGCAACCGTCGCCGGGTCCAACTTCAATTTCCGGTTGACCCCGCTGAGCGACATCGAGATCACGGGTCCCGCCCGTGGGAGCAGCCTGCTGGTCACCAAGTATTCGACCGACGGCACGCGCACGCGCGGCACATTGAACAACTGCGGCACCGGCAAGACGCCGTGGGGCACCTTCCTTACCGGTGAAGAGAACTGGTTCGGCTACTTCACGCGCGCCGCTGCAGACGATGCAGCTCGCGCAGACAAGAGTGTTGTGGCACTCAAGCGATACGGCAGCTCTCAAGGCGGCGCGTCACGGCACGGCTGGGAGAGCGCAGGCCCTGAGGACCGGTATGCACGCTGGAACATCAGCAAGACCGGTGCTTTGACCGATGGTAGCGACGACTACCGCAACGAGCTCAACGGCATGGGCTACATCGTCGAGGTGAATCCGCTCGACAAGACAAAGACGGCCCGCAAACGTACCGCATTGGGTCGATTCGCCCACGAGAGCGCTGCCTTCGGCAAGCCGACAGTTGGACAGCCGCTGGTCGTCTACATGGGCGATGACGCGCGCAACGAGTACATGTACAAGTTTGTGTCGACGGCGCTCTGGGCTGCGGCCGATGCGGATGCGACTGATCGCCTGGCCGTTGGCGACAAGTACCTGAACGACGGCAAGCTGTATGCCGCAAAGTTCAATGCCGATGGAACCGGCACCTGGCTGGAGCTCAGCTTCGCAAACGCTGCGGTTTCCGGCTACGCCGGCTATGCCTTCGCCAACCAGGCCGATGTCGCCGTTCATTCGCGCATCGCAGGCGACGCAGTGGGCGCGACCAAGATGGACCGCCCCGAATGGGGTGGCGTGAATCCCGCCAACGGCGAGATCTACCAGACGTTGACCAACAACAGCAATCGCCGACTCGAGCCGAGCGGCTCATCCCAAGTGGCACTCGACGCTGCGAACCCGCGGGCCTACACGGACATGAAGGGCGCGACCTCGCAGCCTGGCAACCCGAACGGCCACCTGTTGCGCATGAAGGAAGGCAGCGCCGGCGGCTCGGCCACAACTTTCACCTGGGACATCTATCTCTTCGGCGCAGAAGCTGGCGCGGACAAGGGTTTGGTCAACATCTCCAGCCTGACGGCCGATCAGGATTTCTCGAGCCCGGACGGCCTGGTGTTCAGCCCTGCGACCGGTATCTGCTGGATCCAGACGGACGATGGCGCCTACACGGACGTCACGAACTGCATGATGCTGGCCGCGTTGCCCGGTAAGGTCGGTGATGGTGCCGCAAAGACCTTGAGCTACACGAAGGCGGACACCAGCAAGCTCGATGTGCTGACCCAGGTCGGCAAGGCTCCGACGCCCGATACACTGAAGCGCTTTCTGGTCGGACCGGTCGGATGCGAACTTACCGGTTTCTGCGAGACACCTGACGGCAAGGCCATCTTCGTGAACATCCAGCATCCCGGTGAAACGACCAGCCAGGCCAATCTTGCCGACCCGTCGAAATACACGAGCCGCTGGCCCAGCAACGCTGGCTATGGTGCCGGTTCGCGGCCGCGCTCGGCAACGATCGTGATTACGAAGAACGATGGTGGCCGCATCGGCAGCTGAGTGATTCCGCGCGGCACTTCACTGTGCCGCCGAATGCCAAGGGGCGCCGGCGAAATGTCGAGCGCCCCTTAGCTTGTCGGCAATGCGGCAATGCGGCAATGCGGCAATGCGGCAATGCGGCAATTGCGGCGCGCATGCGCCGCCAGACAAGGCGAATCAGGCCCGCGCGACGCGCTTGCGGGCGGGCGCGCGGCGTCGCTGGACGACTTCTTCCACGCACTGCGGCAGTTCCACTTCGCAGTCTCCCCCAGAGCCATCGCAGCAGTGCTCCACGAGGAAGGCGAGCAACTCGTTCATGGGTGCAAACTGCGCACGGTAGTAAACGAACTTGCCTTCCTGCGTGCCCTGGATGAGGCCAGCGTGAGTCAGCTCTTTCATATGGAACGACAGCGTTGCACCGGCCAAAGCGAGCTCTTCACCGATTTTCCCGACGGACATACCGTCGCTGCCCGCGACCACCAGCAGGCGGAAGATGGCCAGTCGAGAAGGCTGCGCCAGGGCAGCCAGGGCGACTACGGCTTTTTCTGAGTTCATGGAGCGGTTGGACGAGGCAGACTTTCCCATATGACAGGGTGATTTGATGAGTATGTCCTGAGCATATGACAGTCCTGTTTCAAAAACGTCATCCGTCTGTCATGGTTGCGCGCAAAGATGCGATGACTCTAGAAATCTAGATTTGTAGATTAATTGCCTCTCATCGGGCTCATCCTCTTACGCAGTGTTCTCCTACGACATCCCCAAAAGCGCGCTCATCGTTGCGAACGACTCCGAAGCTCTGGAGTCGATCAGCCTGACATGCCGACGCGGCGGCTTCGACGTAGTCCGAGCTCGCAACGACGTGGACGCGACCCGATTACTTGGACTCGGCTTACCCAAGCTCGTCATCATTGACATGCCACGCGGTAGGCATGCCATGTTGGAATGGGGACGGAAGTTGCGTGATCAACCTCGGACGGCCCACCTCCCCATCCTGGCGACATGCATGCATGGCGATGCCGATATGGCGGTGACTGCGCTTGACGCCGGGATGGACGACTATGTCGCGCGACCATTCTCTTCTCACGAACTGCTCGCGCGCATCAGAGCTGTCATTCGGTGCCGCGCCCCTGAATTGTTGGAAGAGGATGTGGTCTCGGGCCCGCTGAGCTTCCGTTCAGTACACCGTGAAGTGCTGGCAGTCGTGGAGGGGCGTGCAAAGAAAGTACCTGTCGGCCCAACGGAGTACCGGCTGCTCTACTTCCTGGTCACTCACCCTGAGACGGTGCATTCCCGCACTGAACTTCTAGACCGGCTGTGGCCGTCCGGCGCACGCATCGCCGCACGGACGGTTGACGTGCACATCCGGCGCCTGCGTGACTCCT
>CAIQMJ010000389.1 GCA_903872875.1 uncultured Variovorax sp. | reverse complement strand
TCGACGTCCGCAGCATGATGCAGCAGGGCACCGCGCTGTCCACGATGAACGAGAAGACGCGCGACAGTGTCCTGCAGACGGCACAGGGCAGCCTCAGCGCCTGGAGCGGCGAACAGATCTACCGGACCACGCAGAAGTCGGACTGGAGCCCGCTGGACCTGCGCAATGGCAGCCACGCCACGATCTACATCTGCCTGAAGCCCAACATGGTGGAAAGCTACATCTCGCTGCTGCGGGTGTTCATCGCGCAACATATCCGGATGCTGACCGCCGACCTGCCGCCGCGCGATGCCGATCCGATCCTGTTCATGCTCGACGAGCTGCCGCGGCTGCGGCACATGCCGCCGATCGAGGAGGCGCTGGAGATCGGCGCGGGCTACGGCCTGCGGCTCTGGATGTTCACGCAGAACCTGGGACAGAGGGAGAAGGCCTATCCCAACGCTGCCGGGATGATCGGCGGGTGCGCGGTACGCATCTACATGAACCCCGCTTCCGCCGACGGGACCACGGAGAAGTTGTCCGAGGAGCTGGGCTACCGCCAGAGCGTGATGGACGGCAGCCGCCAGAAGCTGGTCGAAGCCTCGGAACTGGGTGGGCCGGAGTACCAATCCATCCAGCTCGTCATGGCAACGAACAGCAAGCCGGCGCGCGTCGGCAAGTCGCGGGCCTTCGAGCATCCGGTCTACAAAGAGCGGCTGGCCAGCCATCAGGGCCAAGGACGTTGAGCCATGGCCATCACCGTCTCGATGCCGGAGATCGACCGCCAGATCAGGGAGCTTGAAAAGCAGCAGCAGGAGCTGATGGGCAGGATCCAGGAAATGAAGGCGCAAGGGGCCAGGGAGCTCTCGGAACCCGGGAACGAGCCGCAGGGTGCGCCCCTTCCGCCCAGCGCCGGGCTGCTGCAGCAGAACCAGACCGAACTCGGGCGCGTCGAGGCCGAATTGCAGAGCCTGCGGGAGCTTCGCCGGAATGGCGAGCTTGCGCTGGAGAGGGCCTTCGCTTCCCTGCCACAGGAAAGCCAGAAGACTTCGCTGTTGCCGCCCGACCAGACCCTGGCCACCCAGCAGCAGCTCGAGGAACAGGACAAGGAACAGAAGCGTGATCTCAAGGTGGAGAAGCACGATCTCGGCGAACAGATGGCCGAATCGAAGGCGCTCGCCGAGGCGGCCTTGAAACAGGCCGGCCTCACGCACACGCCGCATGCGCTTCCCATGGCCGAACTCTCGCATCCCACCGACCCCGTGGGCACCGCCCTGCTCTATTCCGGAATGGGTGTCGCAGCGCTGGTGCCCAAGGTGGTGGAGTTCGTGAAAGAGTTTGGCGACGACCTGTCGAAAGCCGGTTCGGCGCTCTGGGGGGCCGCGCAAGCACTGGACGCCAGCCGCGACCGAGCCATGACCGACGGGGTCCATCAACACAGGAACGACCCGCCCTCGCAAGGCAGCCAGTTGATGGAGATGGCCGGCAGGCATCAGGCCGAACATCAGGAGATCGTCAAGGAAAGCCGCGAGGACCAACAGCGAGCGGAGCAACTGGCCGAGCAGAAGTACGACCAGCAGCGCAAGGCACTGGAACAACGAATCGAGAACGCGTCGCCCGAAGTGCAGGCCTCGCTGCGAGCAGCCCTTGAAGACAAGATCAGGCAAGACGCCGAACTCGCCGACGAACGGGCACGGCAGGTGCGCGCCGAAGAAATCGAACGCATGAGGAAGCGGCACGAGAGGGAGATCAATGGACGCGATTGATGCGGTCCCTGGCTCGGCCATCGCGCAAGGCGATCCTGCACGCATGCCAACGTCGCGCGGTGCCGCTGCCGTTGCCCGTCGTCGCATCCTGGCGGGGCTCGCGGCGCTCGCCCTGGTCGGCTGCGCTCCGATGTCCATGGAGCAGGCGGGCCGCGACCACGGCACGGCGATCGGCTGCGCGGGAGGCGCCCTCCTCGGCGCGGTGCTCGGTGCCGGCACAGGCAATTCGCGCACCGCGCTCAAGGGCGCGGCCATCGGCCTGGCCGCAGGTTGTGCGGTCGGCCATGCCTGGCAAAGCCATCAGCAGGCGCTGGACCGGATCGCCCAGGAAGAGCGCATGCACATCGAGATGGAGACCTTGAGCAGCACGCCGCCCGCCCGCCCGCCGGCGCCGGGAAGCACTCCGCACGAACCGCCGGCCGCCGCCGTGCCCGCAGGCTTCGTGGCGCAGGTGCGGGACCAGGGGATGTTTCCGGTCGGCAGCGACCAGCTGAGTGTCGATGGACTGCGGCAGGTCGAGAAGATCGGCGCGGCTTTCGCCATGCACGGAGGTGCCGATGCGGCGGCAGTACCGACCAGCCTGCTGGTCGTAGGCCACACCGACGCCACCGGCAGCGCC
>CAIQMJ010000388.1 GCA_903872875.1 uncultured Variovorax sp. | reverse complement strand
GCTACCAGCCGATGGGCATCGCCGTGCTGGACGAATCCGGCAATCTCAAGGCCTTTGCGCGCGAGGACGGCGCGAGCATGTTCCGCTTCGAGGTGGCGCAGGCCAAGGCCTGGGGCGCGGTCGGCATGGGCGTGTCGAGCCGTGTGCTGTTCGAGCGCGCCAAGGGCAACCCAAACTTCTTCGTGTCGCTGGCGTCGACGGCCAGCGGCCGCTTCCTGCCGCAGACCGGCGCGGTGCTGATCAAGGACGCGGAGGGCCGCACGATCGGCGCGGTGGGCGCGAGCGGCGGCACCGGCGACGAAGACGAGGCGATCTGCATCGCGGGCGTGACGGCGGCAGGGCTGGTGGCGGGCTGAGCGGGCCCTGGCCGTCAGGCGCTCTCCGGTGCGCCCCACGCGCCCGCGCCGGCCGTCTCGATGACCAGCCGGTCTCCTTCGGACCACTCGAAGCGCGCACGCGCGGCCAGCACGTCCCGCCGGCCATCGGCGCGCAGCACATGCGCCGCGGAGGATGCGCCGTTGCCGCCGCCGTGCGCGCCTTGCGCCTGGCTCACATGGCGTTCGCCGCGGTACGAGCCGCTGCCGCTGCCGGACATCAGCCGGTAGATGCGCCGCACGCCATGGCCGCCATCGTGCCGGCCGACACCGCCCGAGCCTTGGCGGATCGCATAGCACTCGACCTGCAGCGGCGCCTCCGTCTCGATGACTTCCACCGGCGTATTGCGCGCGTTGCCGACGTCGGTGGAGACGCCGGACGTGCCCGCGGTGTCGCTGGCGGCGCCTGCGCCGCTCGCGATGATCTCCGTCAGCATCCAGCGGCGACCGTCGGCACGCGTGCCGCTCAGCGCGAGCACGGTGGCCACCCCTGCATTCGGCGCGCTCGATGGCAGATCGCTGCGCGCGTCGCCGGTCTCGGCGATATCCCGTGCCTCGCGCACGGCCTGCGACCAGGCCCCGAGGATCGCGTTGCAGGACAGCTTCACCGCCGCCTGGCGGGCGTTCACCGCCGCGGGCAGCGTGGGGTTGACCACACTGCCGCAAGGCAGGTGCAGCGTGAGCGGCGCAAGGCAACCTGCGTTGTTGGGTGCGTCGGGCGCCAGCGTGCGCATGAAGAACAGCGCGGCCGACAGCATGCTGCCCGGCGTGGCGTTCACCGGACCCCGGGTCTGGGGCGCGCTGCCGGCGAAGTCGATGACCAGCGCGTCGGCCCGCTTGCGCAGCGTCACCGCGATGCGCACCGGTGCCGGAGAGATGCCGTCGCCATCGAGCTGGTCCTCCCAATGCCATTCGCCGTCGGGCGCGCGGCGCAGTGCGTCGCGGGTCATGCGCTCGGCCTCGGTCAGCAGCGCCTCGCATACCGGCGCGAAGGTGCTGCCATGCCGCGCCGACAGGGCGGTCAGTTCGCGCGCGCCGAGGCTGACGGACGACCATTGCGCATCGAGGTCGCCCTGCAGGTTGGCCGGCGTGCGGCTGTTGGCGTGCAGGATCGCCTCTATGTTCGGGTCCGGCTCGCTCGCGGTACGCCAGCGCAGCGGCGGCAATCGCAGGCCTTCCTGGTAGATCTCCGTGGCGTGCGGCGGGATCGAGCCCGGGCTTATTCCGCCGACGTCCTGGTGGTGCAGGCAGGTGGCCGCCAGCGCGATCACCCGGCCCGCCACGACGATCGGGCGGACCACGGTCAGGTCCGGCAGGTGGGTGCCGCCGGACCACGGGTCGTTCAGCAGATAGCCGTCGCCATCGGCCATGGCCTCTACCGGGAACCGCTGCAGCACTCCGGCCACGGCGGGGATCAGCGAACCCAGCAGCAGCGGCAGCGAGCGGGCCTGTGCCAGCAGCCGGCCGTCGGGCAGGAACAGGGCCGCGGCGCAGTCGCCCCCCTCGCGCGCGATCGAGGAGTGGGCGGACCGCATCATGCTGGCCTGCATGCGATCGGAGATGCCCTGCAGGGCCAGCCGCAGCGGTTCCGTGCGCGTCTTGACGAGCGCGGCGGCGGCGGGGATGGACATCGGCTCATCCATGGGCAGGCTCCGTCATGCAATGCAGGTCGAGCGCGTCGTCGTCGCGCACCGTCCAGCGCCAGCCTGGCGGCACCCAGACCGTGGTCAGCGCCGCGAACAGCGCGCGGGGTCCGACACCCTCGGCGGGGATGTCCTGCCACGCCGAGCGGTACGGGCCGCGCGATGCCACGGCCTTCACGCCGGGATCGGGCAGCGCCTGCTCGAACACGGCGCGCAGCAGGCGCACCTGCACCGGCCGGCCGGGCATGGCGATGCCGCGCAGGCGCCGGTGCCGACGGTCGAACAGGTCGCGCAGCCCGGCCGCGTCGTCGGCCGACGGATTCCAGGCGATCTCGATGGCGGACTCCTGCCCGGTGTGGCAGAGCTCGAGGCTCCAGCGCACCGTGTCGTATGGCCGATCGGGCGTCAGCGCGCTGCGCATGGCTTGGAGCTGTGCGAGTCCCGCAGCGTCGAGCGGCAGTGCGCAGGCCTGTTCCCTGGCCTGCGATGGCAGCGCGCCGAGCAGGCCCAGCGCAGCGACGACGCTCGCGTGCGGCAGCACCCGCACCTGCGCGATGCCGGCCAGTTCGGCGACCTCGGCGGCATGCTGCGCACCGCCGCCGCCTGCTGCGACCAGCAGGCACGCGGCCGGGTCCAGGCCGCGCTCGAAGGCCCGCATCTTGAGCGCTTCCGCCATGGTGCTCGCCGCGGCCTCGACGATGGCGGCGGCGGCTTGCGGCACCGGCATGTCCATCGGCATGGCCACCTCGCGGGCCAGCGCCCCGAGCGCAGCGGCCGAGTCGAGCCGCACACCGCCAGCGAGCTGCTCGGGCAGGCGGCCGAGCACCACCAGCGCATCGGTGAGCGTCGCGCGCGTGCCGCCCAGCGCATAGGCGGCCGGACCCGGCCAGGCGCCCTGTGAGCGGGGGCCCAGCCGCAAGCCGCCGCCGGACGACACCTGCGCGATGCTGCCGCCGCCGACGGAGAGCGATTCGACATCCGCGCAGCGCAGCCGTACCGACAGCGCACCGCATTGCATGCTTTCCGCGAACATCGGCTGTCCGGCTTCCAGCAGGCCGATGTCGGTGCTGGTGCCGCCGACATCGATGGCGATGGCGATGACGGTCCGGTCCTGCCCGTCGTGCGCGAGGCTGGCGCCGACGCCCAGCAGCGCCGCGCACGGGCCGGACATCGCGAGCGAGATCGGCCGGCGCACGACGTCCCGCCATGGGCTGATGCCGCCCTCGGAGCGCATCAGGAAAGGCTCCGGCAGGCCGCGCGCCACCAGCGCATCGGACAACTCCCGCAGGTAGCCCGCGACCGTCGGCTTGGCGTACGCGTCCAGCGCCGTGCCCAGGAAGCGCTCGAACTCCCGCGGCTTCGCGTCGACCTCGCTGGAGATCGAGACATGCAACCCGGGGTGCGCCCGCGCGAGCAGGTCGCGCACATGCCGCTCATGGTGCGGCGCGAGATGGGAGAACAGCATGCAGACCGCGATGGACTGCACGCCCGCCGCAACCAGCGCCGCCGCGGCTTCGAGCACCTCGCCATCATTGATCGGCTCGACCTCATGGCCCTCGGCGTCGATGCGGCCCGCGATCTCGCGCCGCAGCCGGGCCGGAAACAGCGCCGCTTCGGGTGTCGGCGGTGGCACGTGCTGCGCATACAGGTCGCGGCGATGCTGCCGTGCCAGTGCGAGCACGTCCCTCATGCCGCGTGTGGTGAGCAGGCCGATCGGCGGTGCGTCATGTTCGAGCAGCAGGTTGGTGACGATCGTGGAGCCATGGACCAGCCGCACCACACTGGCGGGCGCGATGCCGTGCTCGGCCAGCATGCGCCCGATGCCCGCCAGCATGGGCGCGGCCAGTTGCCCGGCTTCGCGCGGATGCTTGAGGCTCAGCAATCGTCCGTCGGAGGCGCAGGCCACCACGTCGACGAAGGTACCGCCGGTGTCGATGCCGATCGCCCAGCGTGGCGCGCCTGGGTGGGCCATCAGTCTTCGGGCGTGATGCCCGATGCCTTGACGACCGGCGCCCAGGCGGCGAGTTCCTTGCGTTGCTGCTCGCCCATCTCTGCGGGCGAGGAGGGAGAGATGGTCCAGCCGAGCTTCAACATGTTCTCCTTGAGGGCCGGCGCCTGCAGCGCCTTGGCCACGGCCTGGTTGTAGCTGGCGACCAGGTCGGGCGCCATGCCGGCCGGGCCGTACAGGCCGACCCATCCGGGCACCACGATGTCCACGCCGGACTCCTTCAGCGTCGGCACGTCGGGCAGCAGCGGGCTGCGTTCGGCGCCGGTGGTGGCGAGGATGCGGATCTTGCCCGAGCGATGGAATTCGATCAGGTCGCCGACCGTGTTCAGCGAACTCACGACCTGTCCGCCGATCAGGTCGACCACCATCGGCGGCGAGCCGCGGTAGGGAACGTGGACCGCCGGAATGCCGATCTTCTGGTGGAACCAGACGCCCAGCAGATGCGGCGTCGTGCCGTTCCCGGGCGACGCATGCGAGCCCTTGCCCGGGTTCTTCTGGAGCCAGTCCATGTACTCGGCGAACGTGCGCACGGGCACGGCCGAGCCGACCGCGATCGCATAGTCGAATGTGACCAGCCGGCTGATCGGCGTGAAGTCCTTCACCGGATCGAAGCGCAGGTTGCGGTAGATGTAGGGAAACAGCGTCATCGCGCCCTGGTTCGTCACGCTGATGACCTCGCCGTTCGGCGGCGCGGCGCGCACATATTCCAGCGCGATGCGGCCCGCGGCGCCCGTGCGATTCTCGACGATCACGTTGCGGCCGAGGATCTCGCCCAGCGGCGTCGCCAGCTGGCGGCCGATGTTGTCGAAGCCGCCGCCCGCCGGAAACCCGACCTCGATGCGGATCGGCTGGGTCGACTGCGCGCGCACGGCGGATGCCAGCGTCGCGAGCAGCAGCGAGGTGGCGGCTGCGTTGAAGTTTCGGCGTTTCATGGGGCGTCCTTGAGGCGAAGAATTCGGGGCGGTAAGGGGAGACGCGAGGTATCGCGGGGCAGGGCTGATGCTGCGGTTGCGGTGCCTACAGCACCATCTCGATCAGCATCGGGCCCGGCGACCGGAGCGCCTGGCCGAGCGCACGCTCCAGTTCGCGCGTGTCCGCCGCGCGCACGGCAGGCACGGCGTAGCCGCGCGACATCGCGACCCAGTCGAGCGGCGGATCGTTGAACTCGGTCAGCCGCTCGGCCTGCGGGCCGAGCTTGCGGATGCCCATGCGGGCGAGCTCCGATTGCAGGATGGCGTAGCGCCGGTTCGATGCGATGAGCACGGTGATCGGCAACTGCTCGCGCGCCATCGTCCACAGCGCCTGGATCGTGAAGAGCGCACTGCCGTCCGACTGCAGCACCAGCACCCGTTGCCCGGGGCAGGCGAGCGATGCGCCGAGTGCGCAAGGCAGCCCCTGGCCGATCGAGCCGCCGGTGTTGGTCATGACGGTGTGGCGCCGGGCTCGTGCCGAGGCGGTGAAGAAGGGATAGCCGCAGGTGC
>CAIQMJ010000387.1 GCA_903872875.1 uncultured Variovorax sp. | reverse complement strand
TCAAGTGGCCGGCCATGACGATGGGCTTCGCCAAGACCACGCCGGATGCCTTCGCGGACATCAAGCCCGGCGACACGGTTCGCTTCGAGTTCAAGGAAGGTGGCCCCACGGGCTACGAGCTGGTCTCCGTGCAGCGTGTGAACAACCCGCAGCAAGGCGCCAAGCCATGATCGCCGCGCTCATCCGCTGGTCGGTCGGCAACCGCTTCCTGGTGCTGATCGCAACCCTGTTCCTGGTGGCCGCCGGCTGGTGGTCGGTGGCCCGCACGCCGCTCGATGCATTGCCCGATCTGTCGGACACGCAGGTCATCATCCGCACGCCTTTCCCCGGCAAGGCGCCCCAGGTGGTCGAAGACCTGGTGACCTATCCGCTGACCACCACCATGCTCAGCGTGCCCGGCGCCAAGACCGTGCGCGGCTATTCCTTCTTCGGCGATTCCTTCGTCTACGTGCTGTTCGACGACAAGACCGATCCGTATTGGGCGCGCTCGCGCGTGGTGGAGTACCTGAACCAGGTGCAGAGCAAGCTGCCCGCAGGCGCCAACGCCTCGCTCGGCCCCGACGCCACAGGCGTCGGCTGGGTCTACGAATACGCGCTGGTCGACCGCACGGGCACGCGCGACATCGGCCAGTTGCGCGCGCTCAACGACTGGTTCCTGAAGTTCGAGCTGAAGACGGTGCCCGACGTGGCCGAGGTCGCCAGCATCGGCGGCATGGTGCGCCAGTACCAGGTGGTGCTCGACCCCGACCGCATGCGCGCTTTGGGCATCACGCAACAGGCGGTGGTGGAGGCCTTGCAGAAAGCCAACCAGGCATCGGGCGGTTCGGTCGTCGAGTTTGCCGAGGCCGAGTACATGGTGCGCTCGCGCGGCTACCTGCGCTCGCTGGACGACTTCCGAACGATCCCGCTGGCCGTGTCCGGCGCCACGCCCGTGCTGCTGCGCGACGTGGCGACGGTGCAGATCGGCCCCGAGATGCGGCGCGGCATCGCCGAGCTGGACGGGGAGGGCGAAGTGGCCGGCGGCGTGATCGTCATGCGCTCGGGCAAGAACGCCCGCTCGACCATCGAGGCCGTCAAGGCGAAGCTCGAAACGCTCAAGCCCAGCCTGCCACCGGGCGTCGAGATCGTGCCCACCTACGACCGGTCGCTGCTGATCGACCGCGCCGTCGACAACCTGCGCGGCAAGCTGATCGAGGAATTCATCGTCGTCGCGCTGGTCTGCGCGGTCTTCCTGTTCCACCTGCGCTCGGCGCTGGTGGCGGTGGTGGCCTTGCCGGTCGGCGTGCTGGCCGCGTTCATCGTCATGCACTGGCAGGGCGTCAACGCCAACATCATGTCGCTGGGCGGCATCGCGATTGCCATTGGCGCGATGGTGGACGGCGCCATCGTGATGGTCGAGAACGTGCACAAGCACATCGAGGCCTTCGAGACGGCGCATGGCCGTCAGCCCACGGTGCTGGAGCGTTGGCAGCTCGTTGCCGATGCCTCGGTGGAAGTCGGGCCCGCGCTGTTCTTCTCGCTGCTGGTGATCACGCTGTCCTTCGTGCCGGTGTTCTCGCTCGAAGCGCAGGAAGGGCGCCTGTTCTCGCCGCTGGCCTTCACCAAGACCTATGCGATGGCGGCTGCGGCCGGCCTGTCGGTCACGCTGATCCCGGTGCTCATGGGCTACCTGATCCGGGGGCGCATTCCGCACGAAGCCGCCAACCCCGTCAACCGCTTTCTGATGGCGGTGTACAGGCCCGCGCTGGAACTGGTGCTGCGCTTTCCCAAGGGAACGCTGGTGGTGGCCGCCGTGCTGCTGGCGCTGACGGCCGTGCCGTTGATGCGGCTGGGCGGCGAGTTCATGCCACCGTTGGACGAAGGCGACCTGCTCTACATGCCGTCCGCGCTGCCGGGCCTGTCGGTATCGAAGGCCGCCGAGCTGCTGCAGCAGACCGACCGCCTCATCAAGACCGTGCCGGAGGTTGCGCGCGTGTTCGGCAAGGCAGGGCGCGCGGACACGGCGACCGACCCGGCCCCGCTCGAAATGTTCGAGACAACCATCCAGTTCAAGCCGAAGGCGCAGTGGCGCACGGGCATGACCGCCGACAGGCTGGTCGAGGAACTGGACCGCGCGGTGAAGGTGCCGGGCCTGACCAACGTGTGGGTGCCGCCCATCCGCAACCGCATCGACATGCTGGCGACCGGCATCAAGAGCCCCGTGGGTATCAAGGTGGCGGGCGCGGACCTGGCCACCATCGATGCGCTGACCACGCAGATCGAGGCGGCGGTGAAGAACGTTCCGGGCGTGTCGTCGGCATTGGCGGAACGATTGACGGGCGGGCGCTACATCGACGTCGATGTCGACCGGCTGGCCGCCGCGCGCTACGGGCTTTCGGTGGCCGACGTGCAGGCGGTGGTGTCCACGGCCATCGGCGGCGAGAACGTGGGCGAGGTCATCTCGGGCCGCGAGCGCTACCCGATCAATGTGCGCTACCCGCGGGAGATCCGCGATTCGCTGGAGCGCCTGCAGCAGCTTCCCTTCGTGACCGGCAACGGTGCGACGCTGCTGCTGGGCGACGTCGCGAAGATCACCATCGAGGACGGGCCGCCGATGCTGCGCAGCGAAAACGCGCGCTTGTCGGGCTGGGTCTACGTCGACGTGCGTGGCCGCGACCTGCGCTCCGCCGTCAACGACATGCAGGCCGCCGTCGACAAGGCCGTGAAGATGCCCGCCGGCTATGCCGTGTCGTGGTCGGGCCAGTTCGAGTACCTGGAGCGCGCGACCGAGCGGCTGAAGCTGGTCGTGCCGGTCACGCTGGCGGTCATCTTCGTGCTGCTCTACCTGCTGTTTCGTTCGTTCACCGATGCGGCGCTGGTGATGGCGGCCGTGCCGTTCTCGCTCATCGGCGGCTTCTGGCTGATCTGGGCGCTGGGCCATTCGATCTCGGTGGCCACGGCGGTCGGCTTCATCGCGCTGGCCGGCGTGGCGGCCGAGTTCGGTGTGGTGATGCTGGTCTACCTGAAGAACGCGCTGACAAGGCGCCTCGAAGCCGGCGAACCGATGAACGACGACACCCTGCTGGCCGCGATTCGCGAAGGCGCCGTGCTGCGCGTGCGCCCCAAGGCCATGACCGTGGCGGTGGTGATGGCCGGCCTGCTGCCGATCTTGTGGGGCAGCGGCACCGGCTCGGAGGTGATGACGCGCATTGCCGCGCCGATGGTCGGCGGCATGGTCACCGCGCCGCTTCTGAGCATGCTCGTTGTTCCCGCCGCCTGGTATCTGCTGCGCCGGCGTGGCCAAGCTGCGCGCAGCCG
>CAIQMJ010000386.1 GCA_903872875.1 uncultured Variovorax sp. | reverse complement strand
TTGCTGACCAGCTCGAACTTGATCTTGGTCGGGTCGCCGAACAGCGCCTTGGCGATGAGCCGGCTCATGTCGATGTCGAAGCCCTGCAGCTCGCCCTTGTCGTCCTTGAAGCCGAAGGGTGGCGTGGAGCTGGTGGTGCCCACGATCAGGTAGCCGCGCTTCAGGACGTCCTGGAGCTTGTCGGCATGGGCGGCCGGCGCGACGCAGGCCGCCAGCACGGTGGCCGCGATGGCGAGCCATTGACGGAAGACGTTGAACTTCATGGTAGTGAACCTCGGTTGGTCGATGAAACGGAAGAAAGGGATATCTGTTGCCTGTGGGGGAGTCAGGCGGGCGTCCGGCTGCTGCGGTTCTGCGCGTGGAAGCGCGTGAGGAACTTGCGCAGGCGCTCGGTGCGCGGGTTGGCCAGGATGTCCTCGGGCGGACCTTCCTCGACGACCAGGCCTTCCTCCATGAAGATGACCTGGTCGGCCACGTCCTCGGCGAAATGGATCTCGTGCGTCACGCAGACCATGGTCAATCCCCGGCGCTTCAGGTCGCGCACCACTTCCAGCACTTCGCCGACGAGTTCGGGGTCGAGCGCCGACGTGATCTCGTCGAGCAGCAGCACCGTCGGCTCCATCGCGAGTGCGCGCGCGATGGCCACGCGCTGCTGCTGGCCGCCCGACAGGAATCCGGGGTAGGCGTTCTGCTTCTCCAGCAGGCCGACCTGGTCGAGCAGTTCGAGGGCGATCTTCTTCGAGCTGGCCTCGTCCTTGCCGAGGATGCGCTTCGGGCCGCACATGACGTTCTGCAGCACGGTCATGTGGGGGAACAGGTTGAACTGCTGGAAGACCATGCCGATGCGTTGCCGCGCCTCGGCCTCCTCGCGCGAGTTCCAGCGGCGCCAGTCGCCGTTGGGCGTCTTGGCGCGGCCCAGCGCAGCGCCGTCGATCTCGACTTCGCCGCTGTCCCAGTGCTCGAGCAGGTTCAGGCAGCGCAGCATGGTGCTCTTGCCCGATCCGCTCTTGCCGAGCAGGACGGCTGTCTTGCCCTTGGCGACGTCGAAGGACAGGTCCTTCAGCACGGCGTTGGCGCCGAAGGACTTGGAAAGGTTGCGAACGGAGATCATGGTGTGGAGGTGGATGGGTCAGGACCGTTGGGATCTGTTCAGGCGCTTCGAGAGCAAGGCTGCGCATCGCACCGTGCCGTAGCACAGCACGAAGTACATGGCGAGCGCGGCGATGAAGAACGTGAACGGCGCCAGCGTGCGCATCACGGCTTCGTTGGTGGCGAGCGTGAGCTCCCACACGCCGATGATCGAGACCACCGAGGTCGCCTTGATCACTATGGCCGCGAGGTTCATCAGCGCCGGCAGCGCGATGCGCAGGGCCTGGGGCAACAGCACGACGATCTGGATCTTCCAGTGGCTCATGCCGAGCGCCTTGCCGGCTTCGGTCTGCACCTTGGGAATGGTGCGGAACGCGCCGCGCAGGATCTCCGCGACGTAGGTGGCGAAGAAGAGTGCCAACGCCACGCAGCCCGAGTAG
>CAIQMJ010000385.1 GCA_903872875.1 uncultured Variovorax sp. | reverse complement strand
GCGCGACGGCCACCGGTGCGGGTGTCGCCGCGGGCCGAGGCTGAGTGTCGGCACCGGACGCGATCGGCGACGCGAAGGGCGCAGCGGCCGCAGGCTGGGCTGCGGCATAGGCCGTGCCCCCATCGCGCCGCCAGGCGCCGGTGCGGATGTCCTCGTTGGTGATGCGCTCGATCTCGACCGGCGCCACGCCGCGCAGCAGGTCGAGCTTGAGCGCCGCCGCGTAGCTGAGGTCGATCACGCGGTCGTCATGGAACGGGCCGCGGTCGTTGACCCGCACGATCGCCTCGCGGCCATTGGCAGGGTTGCGCACGCGCACGTAGCTCGGCAGGGGCAGCGTCTTGTGCGCGCCGGTCATCGCATACATGTCGTACGGCTCGCCGCTGGCGGTTGACAGGCTGTGGAACTGGCGTCCGTACCAGGACGCGAGACCGGTCTCGCGGAACGGCCGGTCGTCGGTGATCGGCACATAGGAACGGCCGAGCACGGTGTACGGCTTGCTGGTGCCGCCGCTGCGGCGGACCGTCTCGATGCGCGGCTCGGCGTCCGGCACCTGCGACAGTCCGGCCGGCGGGTTGGCCGGCGGACCGTCGCGACCGCTGCGCGGACCGCTGGCGCAGCCGGCAAGCACCGCGAGCGCCACGCATGCCAGGGGCAGTGCAACGGGCCGGCCTGGTCGGCGCAGCACGAACTCAGCCAAAGACCGCCTTCCAGAGCGCAAGCATCGCATCGCGCTCGGTCGCGAGTGCCGGCAACACGACCTGCGTGGGCTCCTCGTTGAGCCGCGCGCGGTGCTGCACGCGGCGCAGTTCGCGATAGGCAGCGGCGGCGTTGCGGCCGACGCCGTCCGGCAGCAGGCCGGCCTGCTCGGCGCGCAGCAGGAGCGCGATGTTGCCGACGTTGTCGATCAGCTCCCGGTGCGTGTCTGCAGCCGACAACACGAGAAACTGGACCGCGAACTCGGCATCGACCATGCCGCCCGCGCTGTGCTTCACGTCGAAGAAGCCCGGTTTCACGGGCCGTGCATGGCGCACCTTGTCGCGCATCTCGACGATCTGCGCCTTGAGCGCCTCGGCGTCGCGCGGCGCCGTGACGACGGCCTCGCGCACACGGTCGAAGCGCGCCTCGAGCGCTGGCTCGCCGAGCACGAAGCGCGCACGTGTCATCGCCTGGTGTTCCCAGGTCCACGCGGTGTTGCTGCCGCGGCCGAGCTGGTACTTCTCGTAGGCCAGGAAGCTGGTGGTCAGCAGGCCCGAATTGCCGTTGGGACGCAGCGCGGTGTCGATCTCGAACAGGTCGCCCTCGCGCGTCTTCACGGTCAGCCAGTTGATCAGCTTGCGCACGTAGTTGGCATATACCTCGCCGGCGTTGTCGTCATCGTCCTCGTAGACGAACACGATGTCGAGGTCGCTGCCGTAGCCCAGTTCCTTGCCGCCCAGCTTGCCGTAGCCAATGATCGCGAACTGAGGTTGCTCGCGGTGACGGTTGCGCACGTGCGGCCAGCACCAGCGCGCGGTCACGCGCAAGGTGGCATCGGCCAGGGCACTCAGGTCGTCGGCCACCTGCTCCACCGTGATACGGCCATCGACGTCGCGGGCCAGCGTGCGGAACAACTCCGCATGGTGCGCGTGGCGCAGCAGGTTCAGCAGGCGCTCCTCGTCGTCCTCGCCGGTGCGGCGCAGCGAGATGCGGCGGTCTTCCAGGTCACGCTCGTACTCGGCGGCAACGAAGCGGCCCGCCAGCATCTCGTCGCTGGCCAGTTCGTCGATCACGCCAGGATGCTGCATCAGGTAGCGCGCCGGCCACTTGGCGGCGCCGAGCAGGCGCAGCAGCCGCTCCTGCACGGCCGGCCGCTCGACCAGCAGCGCCAGATAGCTTTCGCGCCGCAGCAGCGATTCAAGCCAGTCCGCCCAGCGCAGTGCGGCCTCGATGTGATGGGCGGTCTGTCCGGGCGCCTCGCCATCGGGCTCCTGCAGCCAGCGGCCGGTGCGCCGAACCAGCAGGCTCAGCCGCGCCCGCGCTTCTTCCCGCAGCGACTGCACGCGCGGATGGTCGCACCAGCGCTGAACGCGCTGCGCGAAGGCCGGCGGCAGTTCGGGCAGCAGGTCGGCGAGCTCGAGCGGCGCGGCCGACTTGCCGCCGCCGTTGCATCGCACGCAGGGCTTGGCACCGCCGAGCAGCTTGTCGAACTCCTCGGCGACGAATTCGCGGTGCATGTCGAGCTGGGCCAGGAAGTCGCAGCAGTCGGCATAGCCCATCGACTCGCCGATCCACCGCACGTCATCGTCGTTCACGGGCAGCACGTGCGTCTGCTGGTCGTCCAGGTACTGGATGCGATGCTCGACGCGGCGCAGGAACTCGTAGGCCGCGGCCAGCGCATCGGCGGTTTCCTGCGGCATCAGGCCGGCGCGCGCGAGCCGCTGCAACGCATCGAGCGTCGGCCGGGTGCGCAACTCGGGGAACTGCCCGCCACGCACCACCTGCAGCAACTGCACGGTGAACTCGATCTCGCGGATGCCGCCGCGCGACAGCTTGACGTCGTTCGCCCGCTCCGGCCGGCCGGCACTGCGGCGCACCGCCTGCTCGCGGATCTGGCGATGCAGGATGCGCAGCGCGTCGAACACGCTGTAGTCCAGATAGCGGCGGAACACGAAGGGCAGCACCACGCCGCGCAGCGCGAGCGCCGATCCGCTGGCAACCACGGAGGCCGGCGCGACCACCCGGCTCTTCATCCAGGCGAAGCGCTCCCACTCCCGGCCCTGCACCTGCAGGTATTCCTCGAGTGCATCGAGCGACACCACGCTCGGGCCCGAATTGCCGTTGGGCCGAAGCGCCAGGTCGACGCGGAACACGAAGCCGTGTTCCGTGACATCGCCGACCAGCGCGTAGATGCGCTTGACGACCCGGCCGAAGAACTCCTGGTTGGCCAGGCGCGAGCGGCCGTCCGAATCGCCGACGGTTTCGCCGTCCTGGTCGTACAGATAGATGAGGTCGATGTCGCTTGAAACGTTGAGTTCGCGGGCGCCAAGCTTGCCCATGCCCACGATCCACAGTTGCGCACGTTCGCCGTTCAAACCCACCGGCGCGCCATGCTGCGCTTCGAGTTCATCGACGGCGC
>CAIQMJ010000384.1 GCA_903872875.1 uncultured Variovorax sp. | reverse complement strand
CGCTTGCCCTTCTCACCGGCCGCCAGCAGGAAGGCACCCATGCTGGCCGCGAAGCCGATGCACAGCGTCGACACGGCAGGCTTGATGAACTGCATCGTGTCGTAGATCGCCATGCCGGCGCTCACGCTCCCGCCTGGGGAGTTGATATAGAACGAGATGTCCTTGTCGGGGTTCTCGCTCTCGAGGAACAACAGCTGCGCAACCACGAGGTTGGCCGTCTGGTCGTTGACCTCGCCCACCAGAAAAATCACGCGCTCCTTGAGCAGACGCGAATAGATGTCATACGACCGCTCACCGCGGCCGGATTGCTCGATCACCATCGGCACCATGCCGAGACCCTGGATGTCCTGTGCGCTCATGAATAGCTCCGTTCAGTGCTTGACCTTCGCCGGGACGTCCCGACGAAGAATCAGATGGGGATGGTGCCGGTGGCTGCAAGCCCCACCGGCGCGACGGGCCATCAGTTCTGCTGGGCCATCAGCTCATCGAAGGTCACCGACTTGTCGTTGACCTTGGCCTTCGCCAGCACGAAGTCGGTCACGTTGTTCTCGATCACGACGGCCTCGACTTCCGCCAGGCGGTTGTTGTCGCTGAAGTACCAGCGAACCACGTCGGCCGGCTTCTCGTAGCTGGCGGCGAGCTCGTCCACGTGTGCCTTGATCTGCTCCGGCTTGGCTTGCAGGTCATTGGCGCGCACCAGCTCGGCCACCACGAGACCCAGACGCACGCGGCGCTCGGCTTGCGGGCGGAACACTTCCTCGGGGATCGGCGCCTTGTCGGCGTCCTTGATGCCGCGCTGCTTGAGTTCGGCGCGAGCGCCTTCGACCATGCGGGCCACTTCCGACTGCACGCTGGCATTCGGCAGGTCGAGTTCGGCGTTGGCGATCAGTGCGTCCATCACGGCGTTCTTGTTGCGCGCCAGCAGGCGGAACTTGACTTCGCGCTCGAGGTTGCGCTTGATGTCCGCACGCAGGCCTTCGACCGTGCCTTCGGCGATACCGAGCGACTTGGCCAGTTGTTCGTTGACTTCCGGGAGGTTGGACGACTCGATCTTCTTCACGGTGACCATGAAGTCGGCCTGCTTGCCGGCCACATCCTTGCCGTGGTAGTCGGCTGGGAACGACAGCGGGAAAGTGCGGCTGTCGCCGGACTTCAGGCCGCGCACGGCGTCTTCGAATTCCTTGAGCATCTGGCCTTCGCCAACGATGAACTGGAAGTCTTCGGCCTTGCCGCCCTGGAAAGTTTCGCCATCGATCTTGCCTTCGAAGTCGACCGTCACGCGGTCATCGTCGGCGACCTGCGATTCCAGCGAGCGCTGTGCAAAGGTACGGCGTTGCTTGCGCAGGATGTCGAGAGTCTTCTCGATCGCGTCTTCGCCGACTTCGGCGCTGAGCTTGTCGACTTCTGCGGCGGAAAGGTCATTGATCTTGACTTCGGGGAACACTTCGAAGACAGCATCGAAGGCGAGCGTGCCTTCGGCCGATTCTTCCTTCTCGGTGATGCGCGGCTGGCCCGCCACACGCAGCTTGGCTTCGTTGGCAGCCTGCGAGAAGGCTTCGCCGACCTTGTCGTTCATGACCTCGAACTGGACCGAGTAGCCATAACGCTGGGCCACCACGTTCATCGGCACCTTGCCGGGACGGAAGCCGTCCATCTTCACGGTACGCGCCAGCTTCTTGAGGCGCGACTCCACTTCGGACTGGATGGTGCCGACCGGAAGGGTCAGCGTGATCTTGCGTTCGAGCTTCTCGAGAGTTTCAACGTTCACGGTCATATCTGTCTTCCTAGAGGGATTCTGGTGCGCGGGGCCGGACTCGAACCGGCACGCCCGTGAAGGCGTCAGGACCTAAACCTG
>CAIQMJ010000383.1 GCA_903872875.1 uncultured Variovorax sp. | reverse complement strand
TCACGCCGCCGTCGCGCACCAGGAAGGGCGGCAGGCCCGACAGGCCGGTGTCGAGCAGCAGCGCGACGCGGCGTTCGGCGATGGCGCCGATCTCGCTGATGGCCAGTGCCAGGATGTCGGCCGCGAACGCGACCGGCTCGGCGTGGAAGTTGCCGCCCGAGATGACCTCGCCCGTGTCCGTGAAGACCAGCGGGTTGTCCGATGCGGCATTCGCCTCGATCGCCAGCACGCGCGCCGCATGCGCGAGGTTGTCGAGGCAGGCGCCCATCACCTGCGGCACGCAACGGATCGAATACGGGTCCTGCACGCGGCCGCAGTGGGCGTGCGAAGGCACGATCTCGCTGCCATCGAGCAGCGTGCGCAGCGCCGCGGCCACCGCGATCTGGCCCGGCTGACCGCGCGCCGCGTGGATGCGCGCATCGAAGGGCTTGACCGAGCCCTGAATGGCTTCGAGCGACAGCGCGCCCGACAGCAGGCCGGCGGCGAACACGTTCTCGGCGCCGAACAGCCCGGCCAGCGCGAGCGCGGTCGACACCTGCGTGCCGTTGAGCAGTGCGAGCCCTTCCTTCGGGCCGAGCACGAAAGGCTCGAGGCCGATGGCGCGCATCGCTTCGGCGCCGCCGACCACGCGGCCACCCAATGATTCGGGCAGGGTCGCCTCGCCCTCGCCGATCAGCACGCAGGCCATGTGCGCGAGCGGCGCCAGGTCGCCCGACGCGCCGACCGAGCCCTTGGCCGGAATGCGCGGCAGCACGCCGGCGTTGAACAGCGCCAGCAGCGCGTCGACCAGTTCCGGCCGCACGCCCGAATGGCCGCGCGCCAGGCTCACGGCCTTGGTCGCGAGCACCAGCCGCACGACCGCATCGGGCAGCGGCTCGCCGGTGCCGACGCTGTGCGACAGCACGAGGTTGCGCTGCAGCTCGGCCAGCCGGCCTGGCGGAATCACGGTCTGTGCGAGCTTGCCGAAGCCGGTGTTGATGCCGTAGACGACCTGCCCTGCGTCGACGATCTGCGCGACCGTGGCCTGCGCGGCGAGCAGCCCGGCGCGCGCGTCGCCGTCCAGCGCGAGCCGCACACCACCCGCGTGGATGCGGCGCAACTCGGCGAGCGATACGGAACCGGGCACCAGCAGCAGAGCGTTCGAAGCATCGAAATTCATGGTCTAACCCTGTCTATACAGCTTGAATGGAGGGCAAGGCTGGCAAGGAAGGTTCAGCCGCGCGGCGCCGTGCCGTCGGGGCGGAAGCGGCTGCCGAGCCGGTAGCGCGTGCCCGGATGCAGGCAGCGCACCAGCGTGACCGGCGTGCCCGCGGCCCAGGTGCGGCGCGTCAGCATCAGGCAGGGCTGGGTCGCGGGCATCTGCAGCAGCTCGGCCTGCTCGGCGGTCGGCAGGATCGCGTCGACCACATGCTCGATCTGGTCGAAGGGCACGTGCTTCACCAGGTACTCGGAAGGCAGCAGCCTGGTGAAGTCCTGCCGGATGAAATCGGGCGCCATGCGCGGGTTGACGTAGCGGTCTTCCAGTTGCACCGCCACCTCGTCCTCGAAGTGCACGCAGCTCACGGCGAACACCGATTCGCCGGTGCGCAGGTCGAGCGCGGACGCCACGTCGAGCGGCGCCGCGACGCGCGCCAGCGACAGCAGCATGCAGCGATGGTTGTGGCCGCGCTGGCGGATCTCGTCGGCGATGTTGGCGATCTGCAGCAGCGTCGACTGCGGCTTCTCCTCGGCCACGAAGGAGCCGACGCCGGCCACGCGCACGATCTTTCCCTGGCCGGCCAGCTCGCGCAGCGCGCGGTTGACCGTCATGCGCGCAATGCCGAACTCGGCGACCAGCTCCTGCTCCGACGGCACGCGGTCGCCGGGCTTCCAGGAGCCGTCGGCGATCTTGCGGGCGACGAAGTCCTTCACCTGCTGGTAGAGCGCGGCCGGCGTGGCCGGGCGGGAGGTCGAGGCGACGGTCATGAGGGCAGTTGTGTCAGTGGGCGGCCGTGGCCATCGACTCGGCGCGGATCTCTTCGGTGAGCCTTGCCTTCAGGTCCATGAACTCGGGCGAAGTCTTGATGGTGTAGTGGCGCGGATGTGGCAAGTCGACCGCCACGTCGGCCTTGATGCGGCCCGGGCGCGCGGTGAACACGGCCACGCGGTTGGCCATGAAGATCGCCTCGTCGATGTCGTGCGTGACGAACAGAACGGTCTTGCGCGCC
>CAIQMJ010000382.1 GCA_903872875.1 uncultured Variovorax sp. | reverse complement strand
GCGGTGTGGCCGTCATGGCCGCAGCCGTGCATCCGGCCGGCGCACTTCGAGGCATGCGGCGCATTGCCGAGTTCCTGCATCTCGAGCGCATCGAGGTCGGCGCGCAGCGCGATGCTCGGGCCGTCGCCGTTCTTCAGCGTGGCGACCACGCCGGTGCCGGCCAGGCCGCGGTGCACGGGCAGGCCCATCAGCATCAGCGCGTTGGCCACCACGTTCGAGGTGCGGTGCTCCTGGAAGGCCGTCTCGGGGTTGGCGTGGATGTCGCGGCGCCAGCTCAGCATGCGGGCGCGGGTGTCTTCGGCAATCTCGGGATCGCGGTACATGGTGGGTTCTCTCGTGAAGTTCGGTTGTTGGGTCAATGGAAGAATTCGGCGATGAGCGTCGCACCCATGAAGGTACCGGCGGTGGCGGTCAACGACACCACGACGATGCGCCAGCCCAGTTGGCGGAACACCGGCAGGTCCTTGGCGACGGAGAAGCCGGCCAGCGCCAGCACCGGCGTGGTGAAGGCCCTGAAGTTGAGCTTGCCGGTGAGCGCGATCACGGTGTCGGAGAACGGGAAAAGGCCCGGCACGCCGACGGCGGTCGCGATGATCGACAGCACCAGCACCATCGGGATGCGCGGCAGCAGGCGGCGGATGGCCTCCACCACGCCGGCGATCAGCACCACCACGGCCATGCCTTCGAACGAGACCCACACCGGGACGTTGAACGACAGCGCATTGCCGATGACGACGCCGCCGGCCATGACGGCCCAGGCGATCAGCACGTCCGTCACGGACAGCGGCGAGGCCTCGGGTGCGGCGGACGCGGCGCCGGCCGTCTCGTTCGCAGGCGTCGGCGTGCGGGCCTTCGACACGCGGCCCAGCACAGGCTCCAGCTTGCCGTAGAGCCACACGCACAGCGGCAGCGACAGGAAGAGCGTGAAGTAGAAGCCCACCACCGACGTGAGCAAGTTCGATGCCGCGGCGATGGCGGTCAGTTGCGGCAGCATCTCGGCCGGCTGCTGTGCGCCGATCGCGCCGATGGCGGCCGCCATCAGGCTGCCCGAACCGACGCCGGCGCCCATGGCCAGCGAGCGCGGGTCGAAGATGTTCAGGCTGGTGATGAAGCCCGCGAGGATCGCGATGAAGAGCGCGCCGAGCACGGTGCCGGTGATGTATTCGGCCAACACGCCGCGGCCTTCGGGCGACGCCATGCCGTACTTCTCTCCGATGATCACGAGATTGCCTTCGCGGCCGACCGAGAAGGTCGCGCCGACCGCCTCGCGCTTGATGCCGAGCAGCAACGCCAGCGGCAGGCCCAGCGCGAGCGTGCCCAGCGCATGGCCGAACTCCTGGAACACCAGCGCCCAGCCGGCCTGCTTCACCATCGGCAGCGCCGCGCCGACCGTGAGGCCCATCTTCACGATGAACAGCAGCAGCCCGGCGTTCATGAGCGCGCCGGCATAGGACTGCAGCCCGGTCGACACGCTCGCCACCGCCGGCAGCCGGCGGTCCACCACGCCCCATACCGCCGCCAGCAGCAGCGCCCAGAGCATCGGCAGCAGCACGACCTTGCCCGGGCCGACCTTGAACTGCGCGGGGCCGATGAGTTCGGCGAGCGCCACCACGGCCAGCGTGATGAGCACGAGCTTGAATTTGCCGGAGCCCGTGGCGGGCCGCACGGCGAGCGGAAGAGTGACGGTGGAGGAGTTCATGCGGGGGCGTGGTCTGGGTCGTTTCGATCGGAATGCGGCGAGTCTCGAACAACCGACACCTTGCATCAATGACCGCGAATTGGGATATTCGTTGCATCGAATGCAACACTCGCGGACACGAAATCATGGATGACAAGCTCGATGCGCGCCGCGTGCGCTACTTCATGCAGGTGCTGGACAGCGGCTCGGTGCGCGGTGCCGCGGAGGTGCTCGACATGGACCCGTCGGCCGTGAGCCGCGCGATCGGCACGCTCGAAGAGGAATGCGGCGCACGGCTGCTGGAGCGCCGTGGCCGCGGCGTGGTGCCGACCGACGCGGGCCAGTTGCTGGCCGGGTACGTGCGCCGCCAGCACAGCCAGAAGCAACACCTGTTCGCGCAGATGGACAGCATCCAGAAGATTGAGCGCGGCCACATCGACATCGTCGCGGGCGAAGGCTACGTCGACTGGCTGATGCGCCACAGCCTGCGGGACTTCATGCAGGCGCATCCGAAGATCACGGTCGACCTGGACGTCGGCAGCACCGACGAGATCGTGCGGCGCATCGTCGACGAGCGCGCCCACATCGGCCTGCTGTTCCAGCCTCCCAAGGACGAGCGGCTGCGCTCGCACCATTCGCATCCGCAGCCGATCCTGGCCATGGTGCTGGCATCGCATCCGCTGACGAAGCTAGGGCGCCCGCTGCGGCTCACCGACCTGCAGCCTTACGCCGGTGCCACGCTGCACCGCGATTTCGGCGTGCGCCAGCACATCGAGGCCGCCGAGGTCAGCGAGGGTGTGCGGCTGAACACGCTGCTGACGACCACCTCGTTCACGGCGCTCGGCCGGTTCGCGGCAGCGGGCCTGGGCTACGCGCTCGGCACGCGCGTGGCGCTGACGCCCCGCACGGACAACGCCACGCTGGTCGAATTGCCCATGAAGAACCCGCTGCTGTCGCAGGGCTGCAGCCACATCGTGTCGCGCCACGGCCGCATGCTGTCGCCCGCGGCGGCCGAACTGTTGCGGCGAATCGTGCAGGACATGACGGCCTATATGGCGCAGTGAGCCGCTCGGAGACCGCCATCGGGGGAGAATCGAGGGCTTTCCGGCGATTCACGACGACCTCCCCTTTCCATGTCCTTCGAAACAGATTACGCCAGCCCCGCCGTCCGCACGCTGCGCGAAGACCTCGCGCTCGCACTCCGCGCCGCGGCCCACCACGGCCTTTCGGAAGGCGTGTGCAACCATTTCAGCGTGATGGTGCCCGGCGTGCAGGACCGCTACCTCATCAACCCGCGCGGGCTTCACTGGAGCGAGATCGGCCCCGACGACATC
>CAIQMJ010000381.1 GCA_903872875.1 uncultured Variovorax sp. | reverse complement strand
GGCACCGAACATCGTGAGATCGAAGGTCAGGAACAGCGTCAGGACGGTGAGCGCATGAAGGCGCCGCGCCGGGCCGACGCCCGCATTGCGCCGCCAGACCCAGGCCAGCGGGCCGAGTGCAATCAGCACGCCCATGGCCATGAGCCAGGCAACAGGCGTCAGGTCGTACGGTGACGGGACATTCATGCGGCGTTCCTCGTATTCAACGTCCAGGCTCGTCCCAGGACGCCGACGCCCGCATCAGCCGGTCGAGGTCGCGCTTGGCGCGCGCCGCGCCGGACGCGTCCATGCGCGCAGGGAAACGCATCATCCAGTTGCCCAGCGGATCGACGACGAACAGGTGTTCGGCCAGCGCGTGGCCAGCCGTGGGCGTGAGCCACCTTGCAAGATCGGCGGCTGGCACGCGCAGCACGGTCGCGCCATGCAGGCCGTTGTCGAGCCGTGGCGGCACCGGGGCAGCATCGCTGACCAGCCAGACACGGTCCATGCGATCCTTCTCACGGCCCAGGCTTTCGCGCAACTGGCGCTGCAGGTAGAGCTGCTGCTCGCAGAGTGCGTCGCACGCGGCGTCGGCAACCGCCACCAGCAGCCACTGCCCCTTGAGCGATGTCAGCGGCATCGTGCGGCCATCGGGCGTGGTCGCGTTCAGCGACGGCAGAGGATGCTGCGGATCGATGAGCTCCCCATACACGCTGCGGCCCTCGGGGCGGACCACGTAGTAGGTGAAGTACGACGCGATCACCGGCGCAGCGCAGCACAACAGCACCAGGATCATCTTCCAGCGCCCGCGCACGGTCCGCCGGCCTTCGGCGCCATCCAGCGCCTGCGCGGGCGACGGCATCGAGTGGACGGTCAGCCCGAGGGGCTCGTCAGAAGCTTGCATGGTTGGCCTTGCGCCTCGGCGCGATGAATTGGAACCAGACATAGAGGAACACGACGAGCGCCGCGATCCCGAACCACTGGAAGGCATAGCCGTAGTGCTTCTCGACGCCCAGTGCGGGCGCGGGCCAGTTGCGCTGAAGTCCCTCGGAAGCGTCGCCGACCTGCTGCAGCGAGACGTCGGTGCGCAGCGGCAGCTTGGTTTCGGCGCGGAACGCTTCCAGGTCGAGATTCTGCCGGATGGCCGAAGACCCCACGGGGCCGGCCGCTGCGGAGGCGACAGATGCCCCGGCAGCACCCGACGCACTCGAGGCCGCAGCCAGCGGCCCCGATGCAGCCGCCGCAGGCGTCGCAGCCGTGCCGAGTTCCAGCAGATGCGCCGGCGGCGGCGCGACCAGGCCGGTGACTTCGACGAGACCAACCGGCGTCGTGACCTCGCCCAGCTTTGTCCGGTCGTTGAAATTGCGCTGGATCCAGCCGCGCTGGACCATCACGGTCTGATCGCTGCCCTCGATCGCCAGTGGCGTGACGACGTAGAAACCCGGCACGCCATTCATCTGCCGATTGTCGAGATACACCGTCTGCGACCCGAGCCAGAGCCCGTACAGCGTGACGGGGCGATGCAACGCGTCGGTGCCTTTCTCGAGCCGCAGGAATTCCTTCTGCGGGATCGGCGGCAGCTTCTTCTGCGCGTCGATCTCCGCCTGGAGCGCCTCTTTCTGCGCCGCGCGAGACAGTTGCCAGCGGCCGAGCGAGACCGTGACGGCAAGCGTCGCGACCGCCGCGATCGTGATGATCCAGAAGCGTGCGCGGCCGTGCCCCGGTCTGGGAGCGTCCGCGTTCAGCACGCGATCAGGGCCTGACGGCCGATAATGAACTTCATGAAATATCTCGTCGCCCTTGCGTTCCTGGGCATCCTGGCCAGTCTTGCCGGCGCGTTGTTCTTCATGCTGAAAGACGGGCGCGAGGGGCGCCCCAAGAGCGGCGGCATGGCGCGCGCGCTCACCGTTCGGATCGGCCTGTCGGTGGTTTTGTTCCTCTGCATCCTGCTCGGCTGGAAACTGGGTTACATCCAGCCGGGCGGGCTCCCCGTCGGCAAGTAGATCGTGCTCATTCCAGAGCCGCCATGAAAAAAGCGCCTTCCGGCGCTTTTTTGTTGTGCCGCGGATGTCGCTCAAAGCCAGTAGACCAGCACGTACAGACCGAGCCACACGACGTCGACGAAGTGCCAGTACCAGGCCGCGCCCTCGAAACCGAAATGACGTTCCGGCGTGAAGTGGCCCTTGCGCAGACGCAGCGTGATGAACAGCAGCATCAGCATGCCGATGAACACGTGCAGGCCGTGGAAGCCGGTCAGCATGAAGAAGGTTGAACCATAGGCGCCGGAGCTGAGCTTCAGGTTCAGCTCGGTGTACAGGTGGTAGTACTCGTAGCCCTGCACGCAGAGGAACACGATGCCCAGCAGCACCGTGAGCCACATGAAACGGATGCACTGCGCGCGATGATCGGCCCGCAGCGCATGGTGGGCGATGGTCAGCGTCACGCCCGAACTCAGCAGCAGCGCTGTATTGATGGTCGGCAGCCAGAACGGGCCGACGGTCTGGAAAGGCTCGACGATGTCGGCCGGCGAGCCGGTGACGCCAGCCGCCATGCTGGGCCAG
>CAIQMJ010000380.1 GCA_903872875.1 uncultured Variovorax sp. | reverse complement strand
GTCGCCGCCCACGACCAGGCCCAGATCGCAGCGCTCACCGATCTCCTTGACGCTGAGTGCCTCGTAGGGTCCGACCTCCGCGTCGGGCGCCGTCGATCGCTCGACAAACACTTTGCAGCCACGCGATTCGAGAAAGCTGCCGATCTCTTCCATCACGCCATCCTGCGAACCGGCCTGGGCGCGCGTACCGGAAGCCTGATATTTGCCAATGAGTGCAACGTGCCTGAAGCGGGGGGTCATTCATAAATTACAACACTAAAATCTGACCATGCTGGACGACCGCGCCAAGTTGCTGCTCAAGACATTGGTCGAGCGGTACATCGCCGAGGGGCAACCCGTCGGGTCACGCACGCTCTCCAGATCCGCAGGGCTCGAACTTTCTCCAGCGACCATCCGGAATGTGATGTCCGACCTGGAAGCGCTGGGCCTGATCACCAGTCCGCACACATCGGCCGGGCGCATTCCTACGGCGCGCGGCTACCGCCTGTTCGTCGACACCATGCTGACGGCGCAGCGCGACCAGTTTCCAGCACAGAGTCTGGCGCCCGACCAGCCCCAGAAGGTGATCGCGAATGCGGCCAACCTGCTGTCGAGTCTTTCGCAGTTCGTCGGGGTCGTGATGGCGCCGCGCCGAGCGTCGGTGTTCCGGCAGATCGAATTCCTGCGCCTGTCCGATCGCCGGCTGCTGGTGATCATCGTGTCGCCCGACGGCGATGTGCAGAACCGCGTGATCTTCCCGGAAGTCGACTATTCGCAGTCGCAGCTGGTCGAGGCGTCCAACTACATCAATACGCACTTCGCGGGCCTGTCGATCGAGCAGGTGCGCGATCGGCTGAAGTCCGAGGTCGACCAACTGCGCGGCGAGATCGCTTCGTTGATGCAGGCCGCGGTCGAGGCGAGTTCCGAGGTCATGACGGCCGCGCAGGATGAGGTCGTGATCGCTGGCGAGCGCAACCTGCTGGCCGTGACCGACTTCTCGAGCGACATGGGCCAGTTGCGCCGCGCCTTCGAGCTGTTCGAGCAGAAGGCGCAGATCATGCGGTTGCTCGATGTTTCCAGCAAGGCCGAAGGCGTGCGCATCTTCATCGGCGGCGAGAGCCACGTGGTGCCGTTCGAGGAGCTGTCGGTCGTCAGTGCCAACTACGAGGTCGACGGCCAAGTCGTCGGTACATTGGGCGTGATCGGGCCGACGCGCATGCCCTACGACAAGATGATCCAGATCGTCGACATCACCTCACGGCTCGTCACCAACGCACTCAGTTATCGCAAATAGTGGGCATGTGGGGCGTCTCCCCCGACTTTGGTACGAGGTGCCTACTAGAATCCCAGGCTGCGCGGGCCGTTAGCTCAGTTGGTTAGAGCAGCGGACTCATAATCCGTTGGTCGATGGTTCAAGCCCATCACGGCCTACCACGCATAAATTTCAAGAAGATTCAGCGAGTTTTCAGAGGGGTCTGAAAAACACGCTATAATTCGAAGCTCAGCGGCTGTAGCTCAGTTGGATAGAGTACTTGGCTACGAACCAAGGGGTCGTGGGTTCAATTCCTGCCAGCCGCACCATATGGATACCCCCAGAATCGCAAGGTTCTGGGGGTTTTTCATTTTCCACCTGCGTAACTTTCTGCGTAACTC
>CAIQMJ010000379.1 GCA_903872875.1 uncultured Variovorax sp. | reverse complement strand
GAGTTACGCAGAAAGTTACGCAGGTGGAAAATGAAAAACCCCCAGAACCTTGCGATTCTGGGGGTATCCATATGGTGCGGCTGGCAGGAATTGAACCCACGACCCCTTGGTTCGTAGCCCAAATGCCGCCTGTCGCACCTATATAAATCAAAGACTTAGCGGCGCCCACAACCACCGCTTTTGTCTCTACTTACATCATTGTGCCTAAGAAGGTCACGCCGAAGTTACGCAAGAGATTGCCACGCATGGGACCGTAAGGGTCATCAGGTCCACACGCCCACACCTCAGGGCACCAAGCTCAGACCTCCGAGAACTCTGAGGCAGTACATGTGCGCTGGGTGAGGAGCGAGCCTCGACGGACCGCGCACGTTCATGAACGAGATCTACCTGCCACTGTCAATATGCCTCAAGATGTAACATTGTCGTGAGGGCTGCGTGACTACGACTTATTCAACTGTTGAACGCAGCACACAAGGAAGATTCGAGCGCACAGCCGCCTGCGACTTACCATTCACTCAAAATTACGGTGACTTGATTGACACTCGCAAATCTATATCGCTTTAGATCTACCAACGCCCTACTTAGTGGATTTCATGAACTGGAAGCACAACAAATCTACTTTAGCCCTCCCGATCAGCTAAACGATCCGCTTGAGGGGTTCAAAAATATCTACTGGCGTGGAGATCATATAGTTTGGTCAAATCTCCTTCGACATTATCTGCTGAACTTGCAGTTGGTGACCTGCCTATGCTCAATAATGGGCGAGGAATTCGACCCACGCACATGCGATTCCCTTATATTCCAGACAGACGCTGATCTGCCTGCGACCCCGGTAAGAACAATTTACGCTGACGTTTGCGAAAATTTCTTGAATCAGACATCAATTCAGAAATTAGTTCGCTCCCTTGCAAGGCGCTCTCTTCAGCCAACCAAGATCAGAAAAGACGAATTACTATTTCACTTGAGGACGCTTCATCCAATCGCCTTTCAATCGATAGTCTCGTCGCTTGAGAAACATGGCGTCAAACTGATGAAATCGAATACTGAAGCGGAAACTGAATTGTCCAAAATGTCTGAAAGAATGAGTCAGATAATCGACAATGTGGTCAAAATTTATGAGCAGACGGAAGATCTTTCGGAGGAGATTTTCTCAGCAAGCGAAACAGCAGGCAAACAGCTCTCTTTGCTCCAGCAATCCCACATGTCTGATACAAAGCAGAAGAAGCCGTGGAGCTTTATTATTGAAGATTTTCCTTCTTACTACGCTAGCAATTTAGAGCACCTACTTTACCCAGATTGGCATGTCGCATGCTTTGTCACTGATCCGACTAACGCATCGATGTGGGGAGGGTACGGCGATAGTCATCGAGGCGTATGTCTCAAGTTCAATGCAAACTTTAACGAGCACGGCTCAACGACACTCGATCTATATCGCGCAAATAGTTGGAGCGGAAGCAAGACCGGCATAATTGAGAATTTCGACTTTGTGCCACATCAATTTCATGAAGTAAGTTACACGTCGGATTTTCCAGAAATAGATTTCTTTGAATCGCTCGGAACAATTTCCCTGTTCAAACTAAGTGGATTTTGGTTTTCCGGAAAGAATGGAGAGAGAAGCGCCACTGCATTGAGGATGATGCAGGAGGACGCCAAATGGAGAAAAGATTATTGGTCAAAATTCACAAATAGCTTTAAAACCAAATCGGCAGAATGGCAGCACGAAAAAGAGCAGAGACTGATTCTTCACTCCAACCTACAGCGATTCGATACCATTGAATCACGCAAACTCAAATATCGTTTCACAGATTTATCAGGCGTAATATTTGGGATAAAGACGTCGCAAGAAGATAAACTAGAGATCATCAAGGTAATCAGAAAAAAATGCGCCGCGGAAAATCGGGATCACTTCGATTTCTTTCAAGCATCTTATTCATCGAAAACGAAGAAGATTGAAGTTCTGCCACTCAATCTTCTTCGTGTTGGCGATATCGACTAGCGACTTGCCACTTCTACTATTTACGCGCAATGGCACTGAAATTTGGGATAGCAATGCGCGCGTTGCCAACAAAGCAGTATCACAGCATTAGACGCACATTTTGTCGTCTACATGTCTGTTGCGGTGCGCCTGCTTACAAGAGAATCAGGCAGCGCTGGCGGCTTCGTTCCATGGATGTTTGAATAATGGACCACTAGGGCCTGCTGGCGATCGAGGGCTCAGCAGTTACCGCGCTCATATCGACAAAGTCATACCCCATTCCGAGCGACTGCCGCGACGTACCAATCGATTGAACCAGCGACTTGAATTCCGCCGCGTCTGCCACTCCCAAAATTGGCCTCAGGCGCTCGAAAAAGGCAGCAGAAGCGGCCCGAGCAAAAATCTCGAAGGGGCTGTGACGCATAGCGAAATACAGGCTTGTCGCTGGATACCAGCGAAAGGCCTTGGCTTCAGCGCGCAGGTAAAGAATCAAATCTGCCTGGCATACCTCATCGAAAGAAATTCCAGAGCCGGCATTTCTTTCTTTCAATAGGTCCGCATGGAGCGAGAGACGTCTCAATCCCAAAAGCTCATTTCTCCGCTGAAGCGATGGTACG
>CAIQMJ010000378.1 GCA_903872875.1 uncultured Variovorax sp. | reverse complement strand
CGACGGACGGGAAATCCTTCTGCGCCGGAGCCGATTTCAGCGGTGCATCCCGCGGCGTGAACACCGATTCGGAGGCGATCTATACGCAGGCCATGCGGCTCTTTCGCACGTCGAAGCCAATCGTCGCGGCACTCCAAGGTCCCGCCATCGGCGCAGGTGCCGGCTTGGCACTTGCGGCGGATTTCCGCATCGGATGCGCCGAGTTACGCTTCAGTGTGAACTTCAACCGACTCGGCTTTCATCCCGGCTTCGGCTTGAGCTGCACCCTGCCGCGATTGATCGGCCAGCAGCACGCTGCCCGTCTCTTCTACACCGGCGACCGCATCAACGGCGAACGCGCGCTCGCGCTCGGACTGATCGACGAGCTGGTGCCCCATGCCGAAGTCAGGACCCGTGCACAGGCGCTGGCTCTGGAGATCGCCCACTCTGCACCGCTAGCAGTGCAGAGCACGCGGCAGACGCTGCGCACCGGGCTCGCTGATGCAGTCACGGCCATTAACCAGCGCGAACTCGCGGTGCAACGCATGCAATTCGCATCAGATGATTTCCTGGAAGGCGTCAGGGCGGCCGCGGAGCGTCGGTTGCCCGTGTTCGCCGACCCGGTCGCTCCAAGTGCTTCTCCCAGTCAGGGCCACAGATGAATTTTGAAATCAATGAAGACCACCGCATGCTGCATGACATTGCGGCACGGTTCGTGCGCGAGCAACTCATTCCGCTGGAGTCGACGGTCATGCGCCGCGAAGCCGAGTCCGGCATTCTCGAACTGACGAAGGAAGAGCTTGCCCATCTCGATTCGATTTCGAAACAGGTGGGACTCTGGGGGCTCTACTCGCCCGAAGAGATGGGCGGCTTCGACCTGCCCGTGAGCGCATTGGTCGGCGTCAACGAGGAATTGGGCAAGACGATCACGCCCTACGAATTGCGTCCCGACTCGCCCAATCTCCGGATGCTGATGGTTTCGGCCAACGACGAACAACGCGCCAAGTACCTGCAGCCCTACGCAAACGGCGAGACTGTCTCCTCCATAGCCATTTCGGAGCCCGGTGCCGGCACGGACCCGGCTTCGCTTTCGACGCGCGCCGAACGAGATGGCGACGGCTGGGTCCTGAACGGACGCAAGATCTGGATCAGCCGCGCCGACAAGGCGGACTGGACCATCGTGATGGCGGTCACTGACAAGACGCTCGGCGTCAAGGGTGGGATATCGGCCTTCATCGTCGACAAGGACACGCCCGGCCTTATCGTCGAGCGCCGCATCCCGATGATCGGCGGCAACTCCACCTTCGAGATCCGGCTCGACAACTGCCGGTTGCCTGCGTCACAGCTCCTGGGCAAGCTCGGCCACGGCTTCGGCCCGATGCAGGCGCGCCTTTCGACACGCCGAGTGCAGATCGCCGCATGGTGCATCGGTCGCGCCCAGCGCGCCCTCGACATGCTTTGCGAATACGCGCCACAGCGCAACACCTTCGGCGTACCGCTGTCGCAGCGCCAGACCATCCAGAACTGGATTGCAGACGCTGCGACGCGCATCCACGCCTGCCGATTGATGACCTACGAAGCCGCGGCGCGCATCGACCGCGGAGACGAAGCGCGATCGCAGGTCTCGATGATCAAGGTCTATGCAACCGAAACGGCGTGGGACGTCATCGACCAGGCCATGCAGGCTTTCGGCGCGATGGGCGTCACCAAGGAACTTCCCTTGCAGCAGATGGCCAACCAGACCCGGCTCGCGCGCATCTACGAAGGCCCCAATGAAATCCACCGCTGGGTCGTCGCGCGCGAACTGCTCGGACTCAAGCGCTGAAGATTCATCGGCGCACATCAGACCATTGGGATTTCAACCATGAGCAACTTCGAGCTTCCACCACTTCAGCATCACATTGATGGCCGATGGGTCGACGGCATGGGCGAGCGCGTGCTCGACATCGTCAACCCGGCGACCGCCGAAAGCATCGGCCAGTTGCGATCCGTCGATGCGTCGGATGTCGATCGCGCACTCGCTGCCGCGAGCCGGAGCTTCGAGTCCTGGAAGAGCATGACTCCCGCAGACCGGACCTCGATCCTGGTCAAAGCCGCAAGCCTCGTGCGCGAGCGGGCCGACCACCTCGCCTGGCTCACTACGATCGAACTCGGCATGCCGCTGAAGGATGCTCGCGTGCTGGTGGATCGTGCAGCGGAAGTGCTCGACTGGGATGCGAACGAAGGCCGGCGACTCTATGGCCGAGTGATCCCTTCCGCACCCAACATGCAGCAGTCTGTCATCCGCGAGCCCCTCGGCCCGGTCGCTGCCTTCTCGCCCTGGAACGGCTCCGTTTTCACGCCCTGCCGCAAGATCGGCAGTGCACTCGCCGCGGGCTGCACGATCATCCTGAAGGCAGCCGAAGAAACGCCGATGAGCACGATCGCACTGGTCAGGCTCTTCGAAGAGGCAGGCGTGCCGCCCGGCGTTCTCAATCTGGTCTACGGCGACCCGGCGCAGATATCCCGCCATCTGATCGAATCGCCGATCACGCGCGCGGTGAGCTTCACCGGTTCGGTGCCGGTCGGCAAGCATCTGGCGGAGTTGGCCGCACGGCACATGAAGCCGGCGGTGATGGAACTCGGTGGCCATGCCGCAGTGCTGGTCTGCGCAGACGCCGATCTCGACGTGACCGCCACGCGCCTGGTGGCTTCCAAATATTTCAACGCTGGCCAAGTCTGCCTGGCGCCGTCACGCGTATTCGTCGACTCACGCGTGCACGACGCGCTGGCGGAACGTATCGTCGCGCGTGTCCGGCAGTTGAAGGTTGGCGACGGACTCGAGGCTGGCACCACAGTCGGACCGTTGGCGAACCGCAAGCGGCTGGAGGAAGTCGAGCATCTGATCTCCGAAGCGACGAAGCAAGGGGCTTCGGTGCTCATCGGCGGCGAGCGGCTCGCGGGCCGCGGCTACTACTATGCCCCCACGGTCCTGGCCAGGCTGCCCGATGCGGCGCGAATTCTCCACGTCGAGCCATTCGGTCCCGTGCTCACGCTCTCGTCCTTCACCGATCTCGACGAGGCGCTGGCTCGCGCCAATGCCCT
>CAIQMJ010000377.1 GCA_903872875.1 uncultured Variovorax sp. | reverse complement strand
GTTTTGCTAGTTTTAGAGGTGCTGATCTTCGAGGCGCGAGCATGGTCTGCATGCGGATCGCGGACGCTGATCTCGAGAACGCGACAATTGACGAGAAAACAATTTTCCCTGACGGATTCGAATTTCCAAAGAGAGATTGACTGTTTTTCTCATCGTCTTTGTATGGACTGCCTCAATTTCCAGATGCCCAACATGTTTTTTAAGATTTTGAGATTTGGAGGCAGTTCGTTGCAAAGGGAAGAAATTTCTGATGTCGCTGGTTCGAGTTACTTGGCGCCAAGGAGGGTAGCGGTGACTCATTGCATGAAATTCAGCCGGACGTCTTGTGATAAATCAATTCATCCGATAAATCGAGGCTTCACCCTCCTCGAACTCCTGGTCGTCCTCGTCATCATTGGCCTGCTCGCCGGCATCGTCGGGCCGCGCTTGTTCGGCAACGTCAACAAATCCGAGGTCACCACGGCCAAGGCCCAGATCGACATCCTGGGCAAGGCGCTCGATCAATTCCGCCTCGATGTCGGCCGCTATCCCACCAACCAGGAAGGCTTGGCGGCGCTGGTGACGGCGGTACCCGGCGAGTCGCGCTGGCACGGGCCTTACTTGCGCAAGGACGTCCCGCCCGATCCATGGGGTCAGCCCTACCAATACAAGTACCTCGGCGCCAGGCAGCCCGACGACTTCGATCTGTATTCGTTCGGGGCCGACAAGGTGCCGGGCGGCAGCGGCGACGGCGCGGACATCGGTCGCTAAGCAGCGCTCCAGCACGTTCGAACACACGCTTCCTATGACCACCTTCAACGTACGCGGCTTGACCGCGCAGGGTGCGCTGCGGCTGCTGCGCGTCAGCGCCGCCAGCCGCAGCGACGCAGAACATGCCGCACGCGAGGCCGGTCTGCGCGTGCTCGACATTCAGAGTGCCGGGTTCTCGCGCCCCGCGCTGTTCGCGTCGTCCACGGGCGGTGGCTTCGATCTCGCCCTGTTCGCGCACGAACTCGTCGCGCTGCTCGGCGCGGGCCTGTCCCTCATCGAGACGCTCGAGACCCTGGCCGAGCGCCAGGAGGGCGCGGCGCGTGGGGGCTCCGTGCTGGGCCAACTCGTGCGCCGCATGCAGGAGGGCCAGGCCTTTTCGAGCGCGCTTCGGACCTTTCCCGCGATCTTCCCGGAGCTGTTCATCGCGTCGATCGCCGCGAGTGAACACACCGGCGAGATGGTGCCCGCGCTGCAGCGCTACCTGCGCTATCACGAGCAACTGGGCGTCATTCGCCAGAAGATCATCAGTGCGTCGCTGTACCCGGCCATGCTCTGCGCGGTCGGTGCGGCCGTCGCGCTGTTCCTGTTGTGCTTTCTGGTGCCGCGCTTCAGCCGCGTCTACGAAGGCATGGAAGACAAGCTGCCGGTGGCGTCGCGCTGGCTCATGCAGTGGGGTCTGTTCGCCAGTGCGCACTGGGTGCTGATCGCGGGCCTGCTGATCGCCGCGGCGGTGGCGTTGCCCTTCGCGCTGACCCGGCCCGGCGCCCGTGTCCGGATGGGCGACGCATTGCAGGCCAGCCGCTGGATCGGCGGGCGCATCCGGTTGATGCAGTTGTCGCGCTTCTATCGCTCGCTCGGCCTGTTGCTGGGCGGCGGCATCCCGGTCGTCAAGGCCCTGAACATGGCGCAGGGCCTGCTGCCCTTGCGCCTGCAACCGGCGGCGCTGTCGGCAACGCGCGATGTCACGCAGGGCCGCAGCCTCGGCGACAGCCTGCAGACCGCAGCGTTGACCACGCCGGTGGCGCTGCGCCTGCTTCGCGCCGGCGAGCGCAACGGGCAGATGGCCGAGATGCTGGAGCAGGCGGCGGCCTTTCCCGACAAGGAGATCGCGCACTGGATCGACCGCTTCGCGCGGCTCTTCGAACCCGTGCTGATGCTGGTCATCGGCTTGGCCATCGGCGGCATCGTGATCATGCTGTACCTGCCGATCTTCGAACTGGCGGGGAGTCTCGGATGAGTGCCGCGAATCCCGACGACGTCCTGGCCGCAGCGCAACAGCGGTGCGGCCTGCGGGTGCTGACCTTGTCCGAGCTCGCGGCGATGGCGCCGGATTTCTCTCAGGTGAGCTACGGCGAATGCCTGGAGCGCGAGTGCCTCGTGACGGTCGATTCGCTCGGCATGCGCTACTTCGTGAGCGGCGACCCGTTCGACGACTTGCTCCCTACCTGGGCCGCCCATCGGATCGAAGGCTACTTCTGTCTGGCCTCCTCTGATCCGCTCGAACTCAAGGCGATGCTCGCGCGCCTGGAGGCGCAGCAGCAGGCCTTCCCGCAGATGGCGTCCGAGGCGGTCGACCTCGACCGATCCGTTGCGAGGCGCGGCACAGGTCATGCCGTCGCAGGCGAGCGCCAAGAGATCTCCCTGCGCTCCATTGCACGCGACGAGAGCCAGGTCGTCCGGCTGGTGAACTCGACGCTCTACGACGCCCACAAGGCCGGTGCCAGCGACATCCATTTCGAGAACACGCCGACGGGCCTGGTCATCAAGTACCGCATCGATGGCGTGCTGGGCTCGGCGCGGCAACTGCCCCCTGCGCAACGCGCCGATGCCAGCCTGGCCGAGCAGGTGATCTCTCGCGTGAAGGTCATGGCGGAGCTCGACATCGGCGAGAAGCGCATCCCGCAGGACGGCCGTTTTTCGGTGCACATCGGTGGGCGCGAGCTCGACTTCCGCGTCTCGGTGATGCCCGGCCTGTTCGGCGAAGACGCGGTGCTCCGGATCCTCGACAAGCAGTCGCTGACCGCCGAACTCGCGCAGCTCAGCCTCGGCCTGCTGGGCATCGAGGCGCGCGCGCAGGCCACCATCCGCCGGCTCGCGAGGCAGCCCTACGGGATGCTGCTGGTCACCGGCCCGACCGGCTCGGGCAAGACCACCACGCTCTACGCGACGCTCAGCGAAATCAACCACGGCGACGACAAGATCATCACGATCGAGGATCCGGTGGAATACCAACTGCCCGGCGTGCTGCAGATCCCGGTCAACGAACGCAAGGGGCTCACCTTCGCCAAGGGCCTGCGTTCCATCCTGCGGCACGACCCCGACCGCATCCTGGTCGGCGAGATCCGCGACCGCGAGACTGCCGAGATCGCGGTGCAGGCGGCGCTCACCGGGCATCTGGTCTTCACCACCGTGCATGCCAACAACGTCTTCGACGTGTTGAGCCGCTTCCGGCACATGGGTGTCGATGCCTACAGCTTCATCACGGCGTTGAATGGCGTGGTGGCACAGCGTCTGGTGCGAATCAATTGTCCGCATTGCCTGGAGCCACACGCGCCCGACGACGACCTGCTGCAGCTGTCCGGTGTGGCGCGCTCCGTGTTCGCGGGCTGCTCACTGAAGCAGGGCCGTGGCTGTGCCCACTGCCGCGGCACCGGCTACAAGGGCCGCAGGGCATTGACCGAAGTGCTCGTCATGAACGATGCGCTGCGGGAACTGATCCTGCAGCAGGCGCCCATCTCGCGGCTCAAGGAGGTCGCACGGTCGCACGGCATGGCCTCGATGCGCGACGAGGCGCTGGCCGCGGTGAAGCAGGGGCAGACCACCCTGCAGGAGATCAACCGTGTCACCTTCGTGGCGTAGTCCGCTTTTCCGCGTGCACCTGGCGGCCGACGCGCTGGTGGCTTGCGAGGTGCAAGCGCGGCGTGGCGCCCGGCATGTCGTGCGCAAGGTGCGTCTGCCCTTTGCTGCAGGCGAGCGAACGATCGCCATGCAGTCCCTGAACGCGTGGATGGCGGAAAGCACCGTGGGCGTGGCACCGCGCCGCGCATCGCAGGAATGGGTCCTGGGCATCGCCGATGTGCGCCATCTGCTTCTCCCGTGGAATGCCGATCTGGCCGACGAGGTCCTGCGATCGACCTTCGCGGCGGCCTTGTTCGAACAACAGTTCAGGCAGGACCCCGGCGTCTACCGTGTCCGTTTCGCGAGGCCAGCCTATGGGCAGGCGCAGCTCGCGGCCTTCGTCGCACAGTCGCTGCTAGCCGAGATCGACGCGCACGTGCGCGCGTCCCGCATCCGGCTGTGCAGCCTGGCGCCGGCCCTTGTCTCGGTCTGGGAGCGCTTCCATCCCGTGCTCCGGAAGGAATGCGGCGCGGTGCACCTGGTCGATGGTGACCGGCAGCTCATCGTTCGCCACGTGCACGGCCGGATGCACGATGTCCTGCTGCGTCCCTTCGATGTCGTGAACGGCGAGCGACTGCCGCCGGCACCGGACGTCGATGCGCGGCAGCGCTTCTTCGCCACGATCCCCATGCCCGATGCCGCTGCTGAATCCGCGCTTTCGGTGATGGACGCCGAAGGGTTCTCGGCCGAACAAGACATGGCCTATGCGTACGCCCTGTGCGGAGTCTCCTGATGCGAAGCGCGCCAAGGATGGATCTGGATTTCGCCCCGAGGTCGCCATGGCGACGGATGACACTCGCGCTCTTCGCTCTCGGCGTGGCCGGCAGCATCTTCGCGCTGTGGCAGCGGCACGGCCTGCTCGCGCAACGCGAGATCGCCGTGGCCTCGATCGATGCGCAGCAGCGGTCGGTGCCGCGCGCGGGGCTGTCACGTCCGGCCGCAGTTCGGCTTGAAGCAGTGGACGAGGCCGATCGCGTGGTCGCCGACCTGCAGCGGCCCTGGGAGCCGATGCTCGACGCATTGCAGGCCGCCGTGCGGCCCGACGTCATCGTGCTGCGTGTGCAGCCGGACACGGATGCTTTCAGGTTGCGCATCGCGGGGCAGGCCGACAGCGGCCAGGCCTTTGTCGAGTTCATGCAGCGCCTGCAAGGCGATGCGTCATGGCGCGCGGTGGAGCCCGTGTCCGAAGCCGGGCAGCCCGCCGGTGCGGTGGCCGACGGCAAACCCTTGTCGTTCCAGCTCGCAGCGGAATGGAGGCGACCGTGACGGCGCAGCACATGCGCTGGCGCGACGGCGTCGCGCGCATGCGCTGGACGGCGCGCGTGGTGTGGGGGCGATGGGCCTGGCCGGAGTTCGTCGCCATCGCCGCGATCGGCTTTGCGCTCGGGCTGTTCCTGTGGGTGAACCGGCCGCTGCAGGAGGAAGTGCGGGGCCTTCAGGCCCGCACGGCGAATGTCGTGATTCAGCAGGCGCCCGGCTCCGAACCTGCGTCTCACGGTCATCAACCGGCACGCGACAGCGAAGATTTCGTGGCCGCATTCATGGCCTTTTTACCAGTGGCGGACATGCGGGAGCAGCAGTTGCAGACCTTGCATGCGCTGGCTGGGCGTGATCGCGATCTTCGCGGCGCTGTGCTGCTTCGCCGCTCAGGCCAGCGCTGCCACCTGCACCAGCAAGGCCAACGGCAACTGGAGCAGTTCATCCACCTGGAGCTGCAGCGGCACGCCCACGGCGACGGTACCCGGATCGAACGACAGCGCAGTGCTGGCCTCGCCCTACACCGT
>CAIQMJ010000376.1 GCA_903872875.1 uncultured Variovorax sp. | reverse complement strand
GAGCCGGGTCATCAGTTCGGCGCTGCAGGCGGTCAGCTGGTCGACCGCCGGTGGCTTGCGCAGCGCCTCCGGCCAGGCCGGGTCCGCGAAGACATCCGGCCCGGGCATCAGCATCACGCCCGCGTTGATGAGCGAGCCGCCGCCCACGCCGTTGCCCACCACGGCACTCACATCCGCGCCGATGCGCACATCGAACAACCCTTCGCGGTAGCCCCGCGGGCCTGCCGCATCGCCGGTCGTGAAGCGCACGTGCGACGCCAGGTCGGCCGCGCGCGTGGGAAAGCTGCCCTGCAGGTATTCGCGCCCGCGCTCCAGCACGCAGACGGTCTTGCGCGCGGACATCGCAGACAGCTCCGCGGCGACCACGGCGCCGCCATAGCCGCTGCCGATGACGACGGCGTCGAAATCGGCGACCGACTCGAGACGCGACACGCATGTGGCGCGCTCGAGGATCAGTTCTTCGAGGCCGCGCGACAACCATCGCGTCGCGCGCGTGCCCTCCATTGAAGGATCAGCCTGTTCCGGAACCCCTTCTGCGTCTGTCGTCATCGTGTGCTCCATTTCGAATCTCTTCCTGGATGGCGCTGCACAGGAGGTCGACGGCGACGGGCTTGTGAAGAATGCGCACCCCCGTGGCGTGCGCCTGCTGCAGGCGCCCCTGCTCGATGTCGCCGCTGACGAACAGCGCGCGCAGATCGGGGCGGATCCGTCTCAGCTCATGCAGCGCCTGCACGCCGTCTTCATCGCCGCGCAGGCGCAGGTCCGCCAGCAGGATGTCGGGCGGCGTCCGCTGGGCCAGCGCAACGGCCTCGGCGATGCCCCCGGCAAGAGCGACCTCGGCGCCGAGCGCCTGCAGCAAGGACTGCATGCCCCTGCGCACGGCCTCCTCGTCATCGAGCACCAGCACGCGCAAGCCCGCCAGCGACGTGCTGCCGACGGTCGACGCGGGCCGCTCCGATATCGGCAGCACGAACGAGGCGGCCGGCAGCTCGAGGCTGAATTCCGTGCCGGCCCCGATCGCCGAGTTCATGCGCAGCTCCAGCTGCAAAAGGCGCGTGAGGCGCCTCACGATCGACAGCCCCAGTCCCAGCCCCTCCGACCGGTCGCGCTCCGGATTGCCCACCTGGTAGAACTCCTCGAACACGCGGCCGTGTTCCGGCTCGGCGATGCCGACACCGGTGTCCAGGACGCGCAGCGTCCAGCCGACGGGATGCGGCCCCGGCTGCACCGTCACATGCACGCCGCCCGACGCGGTGTACTTGATGGCGTTGTCGATGAGGTTGCGCACGATGCGGCCGAGCAGCAGTTCGTCGGTCTCGGTCATCGCGTTGGACGGGCACTCCATGCGCAGCGACAGCTTCTTGGCCTCGGCGCGGGGACGGCACTCGTGGTCGAGCCGCTGCAGGAACGCCACCAGAGAGAACCGCGCGGGCCGAACAGGCACCACGCCCGCGTCGAGCTTGGACATGTCGAGCAGCGCGTCGAGCTGTGCGCCCAGCGCCTGCAGCGCGGTGCTCATGTGCTGTGCGATCTGCCGGCTGGCTTCGTCGAGCGTGCGCATGGTCAGTGCCGCACCGAACAGCGTCAGCGTGTGCATCGGCTGACGCAGGTCGTGGCTGGCCGCGGCCAGAAACCGGGTCTTGGCCCGATTGGCTGCCTCGGCGTTGTCGAGGGCCGCACTCAGCCGCCGATTCAGTTCCACCTGCTGCTGCCGGATGTCGAAGGACTCCTTGAACAGATGGAAGGTGTCGCGCGCCAGCGCAAGCAGGAGCCCGCCGAAGACGAGGATCAGCAGCGCCGTCGAAATACCTGTCCAGCGGTGCGCATCGGTGCTGGAGCCGAGCGCCCAGGCGAGGGACAGCGGTGCGAGCGTGGGGACGACATAGGCCAGGAAGATCGGGCGATATCCCGCCGTGGTGGCCACCGAACCGGCGCAGAGCCCGAGCAGCAGGATCGAAAGGAACGCCTTCTCGATGCCATCCAGCGACGGAAGGAAGATCACCGACGCACCGTGCACCACGCCGTTGATGGCGCTCAGCCAGATGGCGATCTTCAGCTTCTGCGCAAGATCGAGCCGCTCGTCGCTGTACAGCCCCCCGAGTACGCGCCAGCGGACGGCCAGGATGACGCCGACCAACGCAAGCCAGAGCCATGCGACCCATGGGTAGTCCAGCCGTCCGGCCGCCATGAATGCCAGCAACGCCGCGGTGACGAAGACCGGCACCGGCGCCCGCTGTCCCTGGGTG
>CAIQMJ010000375.1 GCA_903872875.1 uncultured Variovorax sp. | reverse complement strand
GGTTGCCCAGCACCGGCCACAGCAGCCGGCCCGCGCCCTGGGACGCGAAATACAGCACCAGCCCGACGCCGAAGAAGCCGTAGAGCGGGCCCACTGCGCGCAGGTAGTGCGTGCCGGCCTCGAGCATCGCCGGGTCGTTGCCGAACAGCAGCAGCCAGGGGCGCGGGAACAGGGCCGCGGCCAGGCCGATCGCCTCGGTCAGCGTGAAGGCGAGCAAGGCGCCGGTCCAGGTGGCGCGCAATGCGCGCTCACGCTGGCCCGCGCCGATGCAGGTGCCGACCATCGCGACCAGCGGCGCGCCCAGGCCGAACACCAGCGGCACCAGCAGGTACTCGAGCCGCGACGCGGTGCCGTAGCCCGCGATGGCGCCGGACCCGAAGTGGCCGGCCAGGGCGGTCGTGATGCCGATCGCGAGATTGGTCGCGACCGTCGACACCGCGCCGACCAGGCCGACACGCAGGATGTCGCTGAACATCGGCCACTGCAGCGACCAGTTGGTGAGCGACAGCTTGAGCAGGCTGCGGCGCGAGCGCAGGTAGACGATCAGCGCGAGCGAACCGAGCAGGTAGTAGATGAGCAACGCCATCGCGCCGCCCGCGATGCCCATGCCATGGATCGGGCCCCAGCCGAAGATCAACAACGGCGACAACGGAATCAGGAACACGACACCGACCACCGTCACGTTGGCCGGCACCGCCATGTTGCCGGTGCCGCGTATCACCGCCGAGAGCGAGTTGAACAGCCAGACCAGCACTGCACCGGCGAAGACCCAGTTGGAATAGGTCATGGCGGCATCGAGCGCCGCGCCGCTGCCGCCCATCAGGCTGTACAGCCAGCGCCCTGCGAACAGCAGCGCCAGCATGAAGGCCAGGCCGAAGCCGGCGGCGATGACGATCGCATGGCGCACCAGCGCATCGGCATCGCCGCGCCTGCCAGCGCCGAGCGCGCGCGCAATGGCCGAGGCGATGCCGCCGCCCATCGCACCGGCCGAGGTCATCTGCATCAGCATCACGATCGGGAAGACCAGCGCCATGCCGGCCAGCGCGTCGGTGCCGAGCTTGCCGACGAAGAAGGTCTCGATCAGTCCAACGGCGGCTTGCGCAACCATCACGAGCACGTTGGGCGCCGCGAGGCGCAGCAGCGTCGGTACGATCGGTGCCTCGAGCAGACGGCGCGTGCGCGGATCGATGATGGCAGCGGGGCGTCCCGGTGCGGAAGCGGTCAGGGTGGTCATGGCGGAAGGTCCGTTGGTAGGCAGCGATCGGGACGATCAGGCGCGGGCCGCGGCCGGGGCGACCGGCGTTCCGGGCTTGGCTGCGACGGGCCGGCGGATGATCATCACCAGCCCCGCAGCGACCAGGCAGGCCGCGCCGGCCGCGTAAAGCGCCGGCGTATAGGTCAGCAGCAGCGTGCGCACGAAGCCCGCACCGTAGGCGGCGGTGGCCGCACCCAGCTGGTGGGCCGCAAAGATCCAGCCGAACACCAGGCCGACCTTGGCCGGGCCGAAGGTGGCGCCAGCAAGCTTCACGGTTGGCGGCACGGTCGCGATCCAGTCGAGGCCGTAGAACATCGCGAAGACGCCCAGGCCGTAGATCGTGAATTCCGAATGCGGCAGCCAGAACAGCGACAGCCCGCGCAGGCCGTAGTACCAGAACAGCAGCTTGCGGTTGTCATAGCGGTCCGACAGCCATCCCGACAGGATGGTGCCGACGAAGTCGAACGCGCCCATCATCGCCAGCACCGAAGCGGCCGGCACGGCGCCCATGCCGTTGTCGCCGCACAGCGAGATGAAGTGCGTCTGCACGAGGCCGTTGGTGCTCAGGCCGCAGATGAAGAACGTGGCGGCGAGGATCAGGAAGGTGCGGTTGGTGATGACTTCCTTCAGCACGACGAAAGGCGTGCGGAAGTTCATTGCGACGGCGGGCCCGGCCGGTGCGGCGGGCTGTGCGCTCGGCACCTCACCGAAGGGCAGCAGGCCGACGTCCGACGGCCGGTTGCGCATGAGGAAGAGCGCCAGCAGGCCGATGACCACGCTGCCGATCACGATCGGCACCACCGCCGAGCGCCAGCCCCAGTGTTCGATCATCCATGCCG
>CAIQMJ010000374.1 GCA_903872875.1 uncultured Variovorax sp. | reverse complement strand
GAACCCGACGCCAGTGACGTAGTGCGCCAGGAAGGCCAGCCCGGCTGTACCGCCGGTCATCAATCCGGCGCTGCTGAAGAAGGCGACGCCGACGGAAATCATCAGCGTGCCGCTGGCGATGGCGAGCGCATCCTCGGTGCGCGTATGGCGATGAGGCGTCTCGGCATCGGTCTGCGCCTCGAGTTCGGGCGCGGTGTTCGGGTCGGTCATCCTCCGAGCTTATTCGGGCTGTATGCCCGCGCGATGCGCCAGCGCAAGGTAGCGCGAGATCTCGCTTTCCATCTGCTTGCGGAACGGGTCGGCGCCGATCATCACTGGCTCCATGCCCTGGGCCCGAAGTTGTGCCTGCAGGGTCGGATCGGCCATGGTGGCGCCAACGTCACGCACCAGCCGCTGGATCACCGGCGCTGGCGTGCGGGCCGGCGCGGCGAAGCCATACCAGGCATCGAATGTGGCTTCGGGCAGCTTGAGTTCCGTCAGGGTCGGAACGTCCGGCAGCATGCTCGAGCGGGTGGCGCCGACGATGCCGAGCGCGCGCATCTTGCCCGACTTCACGTGCGGTGCGACCGAGGCAACCGTGTCGATGCCCATCTCGATCTCGCCAGCGATCAAGGCGATGGCGCTCTGGCCGCTTCCTTTGTATGGCACGTCCTGCAGTTTGACATCGGCCGCCAGTGCGAACAACTCGCCAGCGAGATGGGGGCCCGAGCCGCTGCCGAAGGTGGCGTAGCGAGTGCCTCTCGGCGTGGCCTTGGCGGCGGCGATCAGGTCCTTGACCGAATGCAGGTTCGAGTTGCCGCCGACCACCAGCACCAGCGGCGTGCGCGCGACGATCGCGATCGGCGCAAGGTCGTGCATCGGGTCATAGGGCAACTTGGCGCGCAGAGCCGGATTCACCGTGTAGCTGGTCGAACCCGACAGCAGCAGGGTGTAGCCGTCCGGCGCGGCCTTGGCGACGGCGTCGGTGCCGATGATGGTGGAGGCGCCCGGCTTGTTGTCGATCACGACCGGTCGCCCGAGCCGTTCCGCCAGTTTCTGGCCCATGGCACGTGCGACCAGGTCGGTCCCGCCGCCGGGCGGGAAGGGAACGACGAGCCGGACGGTCTTGGTCGGCCAGGCATCCTGCGCGAAGACGGGGCTGAGGCAGAGGCTGGCGCCGAGCGCGAACGTGAGGGCTTGGAAGCTGCGACGGGTGGTATTCATGTGGAAACGGATTCGTTGAATGGGTGAATCGATGGCGGTGGCGATGGGCTTCAGAGAACATCCTGCGTTCTGCCGGCCTGCCACGGCGCATGGCCGGGCTCGCCAAGATCCCAATAGAGGCCCGCCATGATCTGCAACCCTTCGCGCGCAATCGAGGCAAGCAGGTGCTCGTTGGGCGCGTGCTGTGCACAGGCCGGATACGAATGAGGTACCCACAGCGTCGGCAGGCCCAGCAGGTCTGCGAAGACGTCGTTGGGCAGCGAGCCTGCGAGGTTCGGCAGCAGGTCGGGCCGCTGGCCGGTGCTGTGTTCGATCGAGCCTTGTGCCCAGCCCACCCAGGGGTTCTCGACGTCGAGCCGTGTAGCGGCACCCGTCAGCGTGATCTGGATGTCGACCTGTGGAAATCCATGCGCATCGAGGTGTGCCCGGACGATTTCCCCCAGCCGTTCCCACGGTGTGCCAACCACGAAGCGCAACTGGCAGTGCGCCACCGCCTCACCAGGGATGGCGTTGACCGGCCGTTGCGGCGATCCGGCGCCGAGAGCCAGCACTTCGATGGTGTTCCAGGCCATCAGGCGTTCCGCCGGATTCAGTCCCGGCTCGCCCCAGCCCGCGTCGAGCGCAGGATCGTCGACATCGCCGCCGATCTCGATGCTGGCCAGCGCAGCGCGCACGGCGTCGCTGACGGGCGGAGGACGCAGCGCGTCGACCAGGATGCGTCCACGCGCATCGACGAGGCTGGCGACTGCATGGCTCAGCACGGTGGCCGGGTTGGCCAGCACACCACCCCAGTTGCCCGAGTGGTAGCCGCGCGGGCGGCTGCGGAGCCGGAGACTGAAATTCACCGCGCCGCGCGAGCCCAGGAACAATGTGGGCCGCCGAGCCCGCACGCGCGGTCCGTCGCAGGCGATCAGCAGGTCGGCATGCAGTTTGGCGCGCTCTTGCGCGCAGATGGCATGCAGGCCCGGCGACGCGGCTTCCTCGCCCATCTCGATGAGCGCCGTGACGTTGTAGCCAAGCCGGCCGTTGCGAGTCTGGATCACTGCGGCAAGCGCGCCGAGATTGATGCTGTGCTGGCCCTTGTTGTCGGCCGTGCCGCGGCCATACCAGCGGTCGCCTTCGACCGTCAGGGTCCAGGGCGCGAGGCCTTCGCGCCAGTGCGCGTCCTGGCCGCTGACCACGTCGCCGTGGCCGTAGGTCAGCAAGGTAGGCAGGTGCTCGTCCTCGGTGCGACGCGCGATCAGGAACGGGCCGCCGCCTGCTACCGGATTGGAGATCACTTCGCAATCGAAACCTATCGCGGTCATCGATGGGATGAGTTCTTCCCTCAGGTAGCTTTCGAGCGCAGGCGTCGCGGCACCCGCGTCGCTTTCAGTGCGCAGGGCGACGCGCCGCCGCAAATCGGCAAGAAAACTGCCGTTGTCGAAGTAGCTGGCCGCAGCGGTCAGCGCGTCGGTTCTTTTCATGGATGGCTTCCTTTCGGCTGAAAACGCATGCAAGTAGAAGGCCGGATCGGCATTGCCAGCACTATCGATTTGGCAAGCTACCATTGCCTTGAAGGCAATACCAATTTCTCACGCAGATCGCGCCGATGACACCCCTGCTCAGCATTCCGATGCGCTATTTCATGGAGGTGGCACTCAGTGGCTCGGTCAATCAGGCCGCGGCGCGACTGTTCGTGGCAGCCTCTGCCGTAAGCCGCCAGATCGCCAAGTTGGAGGATGGCCTTGGGACGCCGTTGTTCGAGCGGCGCACACGCGGCATGGTGCTCACGCCCGCCGGCGAGCGGCTGTCGGCGCATCTGCGCAACGCGCTGCTCGACGCCGAGCAAGTGATCGAGCAGGTGCGCGATCTCGGCAGTCAGAGTGCGGGCCGCATCCGCGTGGCGTGTACCGAAGGATTCGCCGGCAGCCTCATGCCCGGAATGATGCGGTCTTTCCAGACCGGGCATCCGCGCAGCCAGTTCGAACTGCACGTCGGCGCGCCGGACGAGGTCAGCACACTGCTGATGCGTGGGGAGGCGGACCTCGGTCTCAAGTATGTGGTCGCGCCGGAGCCGGGACTGCGTATCGAATACGCGATGACGGCGCCTGTCTATGCGGTGATGGCGCCGGACCATCCGCTGGCGCCTCGGCGCGTAGTGCAGGTGGCAGAGGTCGTCCGCTATCCGCTGGCCGTCGGCAGCCGCGGGGTGACCACGACGCGCCAGTTGTTCGATCTGGCCTGCAGCGAGCAGGGGCTGCAATACCGGGCGAATTTCGTCAGCAATTTTTCGGCGGCGCTACTGCCGTTGATGCATGCGCCCGACATCGTGCTGGCAGGTCATCACACGGTTGTGCATCTGATCGACGCCGGCACGCTGGTCGCCCGGCCGTTCAGCGACCCGCAGCTGCAGCAGCGGCGGCTGCAGTTGCTGTCGCTCGAAGGGCGGACATTGCCTGCGCTAGCCCACGCCTTCGTCGAACACGCGGTACGTGTGTTGACGCAGACGGGTCGGCGCAAGTTGGGGCGAGCCCGTCGGCGCGCCGTCAGCCCGGCGACTTGAAGGGGCTGCGCTCTCCGAGGTGGTCGATGTAGTTCTCGATGCCTGCGCCTTCCCGCTCCAGGAAACGCTCGACTGCGTCGGCAAACGCCGGGTGCGCCAGCCAATGCGCGCTGGTCGTCTTGACGGGCATCAGGGCACGCGCCATCTTGTGCTCGCCTTGTGCGCCGCCTTCGAAGCGGCGCACGCCTTGCGCTATGCACCATTGCAGCGGCTGGTAGTAGCAGGCTTCGAAATGCAGGCAATCGACCCGCTCGATCGCTCCCCAATAGCGACCGTACGCAACTTCAGGGACGCCAGCGTCCGAGCCATCGGCAGACAGAGCGATCAGACTGGACGCAATAGGCCTGCCTTCTCGCTCCGCGACGAACAGCAGCCACGATTCCGGCATCGTGGCTGCCATTCGCTGGAAGAAGTCACGGGTGAGGTATGGCGCGTTGCCATGTTCACGGTAGGTGCGTGCGTAGCATCGATAGAAGAAATCCCAGTCGGCCGCGTCGATGTCGGTACCGCGCGACCAGCGGAAAGTAACGCCTGCATCCGCAACCTTGCGACGCTCCTGCCGAATTTTCTTTCGTTTGTCATGGGACAGGCTGGCGAGAAAGGCTTCGACATCGCTGTAACGCGTCCGTTCGGCGGTTGTTGAGTCGTCTGCGGTGGAGGAGGCATCCGGGCTCCCTGGCAGTGCCTTGTTCGTCCAATGTAACTGCACTGTGTGGCGCAGCATCAGTCCGGCATTCGCGCAGCCGCTGATATCGTCATCCGCGCCGAAAAGAAGATGCAGCGAGGACACGTCGGTTTGCTTACACCATTGGATAAGGGCCTGGATAAGCAATGCCCTGCTGTCGGCATCCCGTGCTAGCAGCCGGGCACCTGGAACCGGCGTGAACGGTACTGACACCACTGCCTTCGGGTAGTACGCCAACCCATGCTGTTCGTACGCATTGGCCCATGCCCAGTCAAAAACATATTCACCATAGGAATGGCTCTTGAGATACAGCGGACACGCCGCTGTCATCTTTTTTCCTTGCCAAAGCGTTGCGAATTGAGCCGTCCAGCCGGATTCGGATGTGGCGCTGCCGCTCTCATGAAGAGCGTCCAGGTATTCATGCCGCATGAACGGGGTGGATGAGGCTTGCGTCGTGAGCAATTCGTTCCATGCGGCCGCTGAGATCTCGGAGGGAGCGCTATGAATTCTGAAAACAGGGGCGGCCAAGGGTGCTCCGGACAGGTAATCTCTATTTGAAACAAAAAG
>CAIQMJ010000373.1 GCA_903872875.1 uncultured Variovorax sp. | reverse complement strand
TCGGCGCCGCCGCGCAGGTCGGGCAGGGCGCCGCGCTCGGTGAAGGCGTTCTGCATGGCGCGGTCCGCGATCACGCGGTGGATCTCGCGCTCCAGCACGGCGACGATGTCGAGACCGAGCCGGGCCTTGATGAGCTCGCCAGCCAGATGCGGCGACGTGCCCAGGCCCGCGACGCCCCACTTCTGCTGACCCGGTGCGCGCCTGGCCGTGTCGATCAGTTTCTGGAAGCTGTCGATGCCCGACGCCGGATTCGCCACCACGATGAGCGGCGATAGAAAGAGGCCGTGCACGGGCACGAAGTCGGTGATCGAGTCGTAGGGCAGCTTGGCGCCGTACAGGCCGGGGTTGATGCCCAGCGGACCGCTGCCGCCGACCGTCACGGTATAGCCATCCGCCGGCGCATTGCGGCCGGCCAGCATGCCGGGGATGCTCGCCCCACCCCCCTTGTTGTCGATGAAGACCTGCTGCGGCCAGACCTTGCCGAGCTCGGCCGACACCATGCGGGTGAACAGGTCGGCCGACTGGCCGGTGGTGTAGGGCACCAGCATGCGGACCGGTCTCGACGGAAAGCCGGCCTCTGCCGCTGCGGAGAGGCGGGTGGACAGGGGGAGCGCCGTTGCCAGGCCGGCTTTCAGCCATGTTCTTCGTTGCATGTCTTTGTCTCTTTCTCGTTGTCGTGGTGGCGGGTGGCGGGTGCCGGGCGCCGCGCCGGCACTGCAGGTCGATCGATCCCGTTCAGGCCGTACAGGCCGACTCCGCAGGCGCACCCAGGCGGTTGAAGCCGCCCCGGAAATAGATCAGCGGATCGGAGGTCTCGTCGCTGCGCACCGCGTGGACCAGGCCGATGAACACGGTGTGCGTGCCGTGGTCGTGTGCTTGGAGCAATTCGCAGTCGAGGCTGGCCAGCGCTTGGCGCATGACCGGTGCGCCGGTCTGCTGGACGCTCCAGTCGCCCTCGCGGAAGCGCTGCTCGCCCTTCAGGCCCGTCTGCCCGGCAAAGCAGGCGGCCACCGCGGTCTGGTCGTTGCGCAGCACGTTCACCGAGAAGGAGCGCGTCTGCGCGATCACGGGATGGGCGCTGGCGCCCTTGTTGACGCACACCAGAACCGTCGGTGGCGAGTCGGACAGCGAACAGAACGCCGTGGCGGTCAGGCCGGTGCGGGCGCCCGGCTCGCCGCAGGCGATGACCACCGCCGCGCCCGCGTGGTGCTTCATGAGTTGCTTGTAGGTGCTGGCTTCCATGGCGGTCTCCTTGTTCAGCGGTAGAGGTGTTTCCAGTCGCCCGCGTTCGGGCGCGCAAGGCCGAGGTTGTCTCGCAGCGTCGCGCCTTCGTAGTCGCGGTGGAACACGCCGCGGCGCTGCAACTCGGGCACGACCAGGTTCACGAACTCCTCGTAGCTGCCGGGCATGCTGGTGGCTGCGAGCACGAAGCCGTCGCAGGCGCCGCTCTTGAACCAGTCTTCCATCTGGTCGGCCACGTCGGTCTTGCTGCCGACGAAGGTCATGAGTTCGCGCGTGGTGCCGCGGCCGCTGTGGTGGAGAAAGTCGGCCAGCGTCGGTCGCGCCTTGCCGCTCTGCGTGACGACGCGGTCCAGGATGGCGCGCAAGCCGCTGATCGACTGCAGCTCCTCGTCGGTGAATGGGTCGTCCGGCTTCTTGGTTGCGAAGTCGAAGTTCAGCACCTCCGACAGCAGCGCGAGCCCATCGACCGGCTTGACGAGCGCGTCGATGGCGGCCTTCTTGTCCTCCGCTTCCGCGCGGCTCTCGCCGGCCACCACATAGACCGCGGGCGCCACCTTGACCTTGCGTGGATCGCGCCCATGGGCTTCGACCTTGGCCTTGAACTCCGCATACGACTTGCGTGCGACCTGGACGTTCGGATAGATCACGAACACCAGTTCGCCCCAGCGCGCCGCGAACTCGCTGCCGCGCCCGCTTTGCCCGGCCTGGATCAGCACCGGATGGCCTTGCGCCGAGCGTGGCACGGTGAAGGGCCCGCGCGAGCGGAACCACTTGCCTTCGTGGTCGAGCCGCCTGACCTTGCTGCCGTCGGCGAAGCGGCCGGATGCGCGGTCTTCGATCAGCGCGCCTTCCTGCCAGGTGTCCCAATGGCCCTGCACCACCTCGAGGAACTCGTCGGCCCGCTCGTAGCGCAGGTCGTGCGCCAGATGCTCCTGCGCGCCGAAGTTCGAGGCTTCGGAGTTGTTCAACGAGGTCACCACGTTCCAGGCGACGCGGCCTTGCGTGAGCAGGTCGAGCGTCGCGAAGACGCGCGCCACGTGAAAGGGCTCGTAGTAGGTGGTCGAATAGGTGGCGCCGAGCCCGAGCCGTTCGGTGGCGAGCCCCATCGCGGTCAGCACCGAGATCGGGTCGAGCTTCACTGCGCGCACGCCGTTCTCGACCGTCTCGACGTGGTCGTCGCCGTAGCGATCGGGCATGGCGAGCCGGTCGTCGAAGAAGGCCATCTGGAACTTGCCGCGCTCCAGCGTCTTCGCGATGTGCTGGTAGTAGGCCGGCGTACCGTAGCCCGGCTGGGTGTCGGGATGGCGCCAGGAGGCCACCAGGTTGGAGCAGTTCTGCGCCTGCAGAAAAGCCACGAGTGTCATCTGGGAGGGCGTCATCGCATCCATCTTTGTTCGATCCGTTGAGTGGTATGGACGGATGCTAGGGTTGACCGTCTGCAGCGACAAATCAAATAAACTTAGTCATTGTTCAGTTTTTGTTTGCAGCCTATACAAGGCGAGGCTCGAATGTCCGGGCATCGGCCGAGGCCCGATATCGATCTCGAGGACCGCGCGATGAACGTCAATCTCAAGCTGCTTGCGACCTTCCTGTCGGTCGCAGAGAACGGCAGCTTTCGCAAGGCCGCTGAAGAGACCCATCGCTCGCTGCCGGCCGTGAGCATGCAGATCAAGCAACTGGAGGAGCAACTGGGCCTGGCGCTCTTCCATCGCACCACGCGCAAGGTCGAACTCACCGTCCAGGGCGAACAGCTCATGATCAGTGCGCGCAAGGCGCTGGCCGAACTGGCATCCGGGCTGGCCGAGATCCAGCAGGCGGCCGACGTGCAGCACGGGCACCTGTCCTTCGCCTGTGTGCCGACGGTCGCAAGCACCCGTCTGCCAGCCATCCTGACCGCCTTCGCGAAGAAGCATCCGGGCATCACCGTGCACGTGCGCGAGCTGGCCAACCAGGATCTGCTGGAGGCGGTGCGGCGGCGCGAGGTCGACTTCGCGATCGGGCCCGTGCCCGAGCGGCACGGCGAGCTGGACTTCACGCCGATCTTTGCGGACGAATACTGCGCGCTGCTGCCCAGGGGTTACCGCGACGCCGGCCGCGCCAGCATCTCGTTGAAGGAACTGTCGAAGATGCCGCTGCTGAAGTTGTCGAGTTCGACGGCGTTCCGCGACCATATCGATGCGGCTCTGCGCGCGAACGACCTATGGGTGGAAAGCAGCTATGAATTCATGCACGTGAACACGCTGGTGGCGATGGCCGAAGCCGGCCTGGGCATCGCGCTGCTGCCACGTGTGGCGATCCCGCGGCGCACGTCCCTGAAGGCGGTGCGGATCACCGGCCCGGCGTTGAGCCGGACGATTGCCATCATCACGATCCGCGGCCACTCGCTGTCGCCGGCGGCGGGAAGACTGGTCGAGCTGTGTCACCAGTTGATCGTGCCGACCTAGCCGGCAAGAACGACGGCCTGTGGGCTTCGATCGGCCCAGTCGGACACGGCGGCCGACGATACGCTCAGTTCAGCGCGCTGCCGGCAGGGCCTGCACGTCGAAGTAGGCCTCGATCGGGCAGCGCAGATCGCGCAGCGCGGCGGACTTTGCGTTTTCGTAGGCATTCAGCCATGTCACGGCTGCGGCGAACTGCTGGCGGGATACGCTGGCCTCGTCGAGGCTCATCATCGCGATGAAGGCGTCCTGGCAAGCCCGCAAGTTGTTGCCCAGTGCGCGCTGGAGGTTCTGGATGAACACGTTTTCTGCTTCCGCCGACTGCATGTGCGAGGCATAGCGACAGCAGCGGAGGATGGCCTTGTACAACATGATGAACCTCGTTGAAGAGATGGTGGAAAAGATTGCGATCGATCTTCACGGAACCACGCAGGTGCTGGTGGGCGAGAACATGATCGATTTCAAACGTCCCTGGAAAAGATTTACAATGT
>CAIQMJ010000372.1 GCA_903872875.1 uncultured Variovorax sp. | reverse complement strand
GGCGTCGCACCGGCCCTGCTGCAATCGCATGCCTACACGCTGCGTGACGACGAAGCGGCTCGCCACGCGTTCCGTGTCGCCAGCGGCCTCGACTCCATGGTGCTGGGCGAAGCGCAGATCCTGGGCCAGATGAAGGATGCCGTCCGTGCCGCCGAAACCGCCGGAGCCCTCGGCAGCACGCTCAACCAGTTGTTCCAGCGCTCCTTCGCCGTGGCGAAGGAAGTTCGTACCGCCACCGAGATCGGCGCCCATTCGATCAGCATGGCCGCGGCTGCGGTGCGGCTGGCTGCCCAGCTCTTCGAGGACCTGAAGCAGACGCGCGTGCTCTTCGTGGGCGCCGGCGAGATGATCGACCTGGCCGTCACGCACTTCGCGGCGAAGGAGCCGAAGTCGATCACCATCGCCAACCGCACGCTGGAACGCGGCGAGAAGCTGGCGTCGCGCTTCGGCGCCGAGGCCATGCGGCTGGCCGAATTGCCCGCACGCCTGGCCGAGTTCGACATCGTCGTGAGCTGCACCGCGAGCACGCTGCCGCTGATCGGCCTCGGTGCGGTCGAGCGCGCACTCAAGCAGCGCAGGCACCGTCCCATGTTCATGGTCGACCTGGCCGTGCCGCGCGACATCGAACCTGAAGTCAAGGCGCTGGAAGACGTCTACCTCTACACCGTCGACGACCTCGCGCAGGTGGTGCAACAGGGCCAGGCGAACCGGCAAGCAGCCGTCGCGCAGGCCGAGGTCATCATCGATGCCGGCGTGCAGAGCTTCATGCATTGGCTGGGACAGCGTGGCGCCGTCCCGCTGATCCAGCAGCTCAATGCCCAGGCCGACACCTGGCGCGCCGCGGAAATGGCGCGGGCGCGCAAGCTGCTGGCCAGGGGCGAACCGGTCGAGGCGGTGCTCGAAGCCATGTCCCGCGGCCTCACGCAGAAGATGCTGCACGGCGCGCTGGCCGAACTGCATGCGGGCGACGCCGAATCGCGCGAGCAGACGGCACAGACGATCTCGCGCCTCTTCCTGCGCAAAGAGCGTTAGCGACGCTCTTTCGATCTCCGTACGCGGAAGACGGAGTCGAAGACGCGACAGCCGCGCAGAGCTTCGACGACCTGAGCCCGAACTGCCGCCTCCGGCCTCTTCTGCATCTCATTGCGACACCTTGACCGCGCCCGGCGTGCAAGGTCAACCGACACCAGGAACACCGTGAAACCCTTTCTCCGCCACCAGCTCGAACGCTACGCACAGCGCCTCGGCGAGCTCGACTTTCTGCTGTCGCGCGAAGACATCATGAGCGACATGACCCAGTACCGCACCATCTCGCGCGAGCACGCCGAGGTGACGCAGATCGCTGGCCGCTACGAACGCTATCGGCAGCGCGAGGCCGACATCGCTGGCGCGCGCGAGATGCTCGACGACCCCGACATGGCCGAGATGGCGCAGGAAGAAATCGCCGGCGCCGAAGCCGATTTGCTGCAGCTCGAAGAAGAACTCCAGCGCCTGCTGCTGCCGAAGGATCCGGACGACGCACGCAACGCCTTTCTCGAAATCCGGGCCGGCACCGGCGGCGACGAGTCGGCGTTGTTCGCGGGCGATCTGCTGCGCATGTACACGCGTTACGCCGAGCGTGCCGGCTGGCGCTGCGAGATCGTGAGCGAGAGCGAAAGCGAACTCGGCGGCTACAAGGAAGTCGTGATCCGCGTCGTCGGCGACGACGTGTTCGGCAAGCTGCGCTACGAATCCGGCGGCCACCGCGTGCAACGCGTGCCGGCCACCGAAACCCAGGGACGCATCCACACCAGCGCCTGCACGGTGGCGGCGCTGGCCGAGCCCGATGAAGCGGTGGCAGTGCAGATCAACCCGGCCGACCTGCGAATCGACACCTACCGCGCGAGCGGCGCCGGCGGGCAGCACATCAACAAGACCGACTCGGCCGTGCGCATCACGCACATCCCGACCGGCATCGTCGCCGAGTGCCAGGACGACCGCAGCCAGCACCGCAACAAGGCGAAGGCCCTGCAGGTGCTGTCGGCGCGCATCCAGGAGAAGGACCGCAGCGAGCGGGCCGCCAAGGACGCCGCACTGCGCAAGGGCCTTGTGGGAAGCGGCGACCGCAGCGACCGCATCCGCACCTACAACTTCCCGCAGGGCCGGCTCACCGACCACCGCATCAACCTGACGCTCTACAAGCTGCTGCAGATCATGGAAGGCGACCTTGGCGATGTGCTGGCCGCGCTGCAGGCCGCACGCGAGGCGGAGCAGCTCGCCGAACTCGAATCGAGCCTGCCCGCATGACGGCGCGTCCGGACGAACCGAAGCCGTCGACCGTCGCCCAGGCGCTGCGTGCCGCCGCCGCGCTGGGCGTGGACCGGCTCGATGCGCAACTCCTGCTGCTGCACGCGCTGCAGCGCTCTGCGCACGACCGGGCGTGGCTGCTGGCACACGACAACGACGCGCTGCCCGCCGCAGCCTGGAACGCCTTCGCGTCTTTGGGCATGCGGCGCGTGGCCGGCGAACCTGTCGCCTACCTGCTGGGTGAGAAGGAATTCCACGGCCTGACGCTGCAGGTCGACGCGCGCGTGCTGGTGCCGCGGCCCGACACCGAAACGCTGGTCGAATGGGCGCTGGAATGCGCCGCAGACCTGCAGGCGCCGACGGTGCTCGATCTCGGGACCGGCAGCGGCGCGATTGCCCTGGCACTGCAGCAGGCGCGGCCCGATGCACGCATTGACGCGGTCGACGCGAGTGCCGGTGCGCTTGCCGTGGCCCAGGCCAACGCCGCACGGCTCGGCCTGCCGGTGCGCTTTTCGCAGGCCGACTGGCTGGATGGCGCCGCGACCGATTACGACCTGATCGTCTCGAACCCGCCCTACATCGCGGCGGGCGACCCGCACCTGCCGGCGCTCGCTCACGAGCCCGCTTCCGCGCTGGTGGCAGGTGCCGACGGGCTCGACGACCTGCGCCGCATCGTCGCCGCAGCACCGGCCCACCTGCGCGCCGGCGGCTGGCTGCTGCTCGAGCACGGCCACGACCAGGGCGATGCGGTGCGTGCCCTGTTGCAGGCGTGCGGCTTCGAGCGGATCGCGAACCGCCATGACCTAGCCGGCATCGCCCGCTGTTCGGGCGGTGTTTGGTCCGGCGCGACCGGCAAGAATTCGCCTGCGGTGAAATAATCCCGCAAAGCACTTTTCAGGAGATCCCCCATGGCCGAAACCCAGCAACGTATCGACGACCTCGTGAAGACAAACGAGATCGTGCTCTTCATGAAGGGCAACGCGAGCTTCCCGATGTGCGGCTTCTCGGGCCGCGCGATCCAGATCCTCAAGGCCGTCGGCGTCGATACCAAGACGTTGAAGACCGTCAACGTGCTCGACGACCAGGAAATCCGCCAGGGCATCAAGGAATACAGC
>CAIQMJ010000371.1 GCA_903872875.1 uncultured Variovorax sp. | reverse complement strand
CTTGAGTTCATCACGGCTGAACGGGGTCGCCATCAAACGACGTTCCACCTTGGCGCCGCCCTCGATCTCGTAGATCCAATTGGGAATAAGGTCGTTGCTGCCGGGCGGGCGCGCGAGTGCCGCGGCCTCGAAAAGACGCCGCCAGAGGTCCGCGCCCGCGGGCGCTGCAGCGAGGACCTCTGCTGCGTGTCTGGCCGCGACGTTCTTGCGCACCGCATAGCCCTGATAGCGATGCACCCGCCCTTCGCGCTGCTCCAGATCGACCGGGTTTGAGGGCAGGTTCCAGTGAATCACCGAATGGCACCAGGTATGGAAGTCCAGTCCCTCCTGGCCGATCGACGTCGTCGCCAAGACAAAGGGCGCGAACGGCGAATTGAAGGCGGACTTGACGGCCTGTTTGCGTTGACTGGCTTTCTCTTCGTCGGAATGCGAGTCGAACCGCACCGCGAAGTGGCTGCGCAGGGGCGGGTGGAAGGGCTCGACGCGCGCGACTTCGTCCGAAAGCCGGATTTCGTCGGGATGGATGAGCGCGGTCCGGAGCGTCATGGCCTCGTACATCTGCCGTGAAACGCGCGCGGCATCCTCGGGGTCGTCAGGTGACGCACCGATCGCCTCCTTCACGCAATGCGCGTACTCGTCCAGCACGGCGGGCAGGTTGCCGGAACGGCAGTAGTGGAGCACCTGCTTCCAGTAGGAGTCCTCGTCGGCCTCGTCTACCAGCAGCGCCGTCACCCGCGGCGAATTGAACTGGCTTCGCAGGCCCCAGGCAATGAGCGATGCGGGAGTGAGCGGGGTCATGGGGTCTGCCGCGGTGGCGGGCCACGTGCGTGACAGGGCGCGCAGTGCGCAGGGGCCTGGCCCGCAAAGCGCCACGTCGGCCAGGACCTCCGCCAAGTCCGTGGGAACCTTGCCCAGTCCATCGACCTCGCCGTCCAGCGCACGAAGCCACTCGGCCACATGCTGGTCGAAAAGGGATTCGGTCTTCTCGGACTGCGCCTGCATCTCCTCTTCTTCGGCATGCAGCGTCACTGCCGCCTCGTGCCAGTGGTTCTGGCACCAGGATCGAAGCCACGGATGCTGCGCCGCTTCCAAGCGGGCCAGCGCCACCCAGTACCAGCGCAGGTCCGCATTGCCCGAGGCGGGGGCGTCGTGAACAATGCCTTGCAGCCGGCCCTTCAAGCGCTCGGCCACGTCCGCGCGCACCGCTTTATAGTCGGGCGCAAGCGATGCATCCTCGCCACGCAGGGACGGATCCACCAGCCCGGCGAGCAGCGGCGATGGCAGCATGAGCAGCAGATTCAGCATGCCCGAGAGGCGGCCTTCCTTGCTCGCGAAGACGATCCGGCCGCGGATACGCCTCGGCATCGCGCCGTACCCGAACTCGCGCTTGCGCGGCATCACGCTGCGCTCCGCCTCGTAGGACACTAGCGCCGCGATGGCGTCGGGCACCACGTTCCACGCCGAGAAGACAAGCTGCTTGCTGATGGAGCCTGTATGCTCGTAGGCGCCCTCGGGCCGCCAATAGGCCGCCGAAGGCGGCATCCATACGAGTCGGAAGAAGCCCTTAGTGCGGAGTTCGTCCACCAAGGCGCGCAGGCGCGCGTTGCCCATGTCGATCTCGCGGAACCCTTCGACGGCTGCGCAATGCAGCGCGCCGACACAGGGCGCGAGCTTCGAAGCCAGCTGCGCGGGCTGGTCCTCTACATGCGCCTCGAAG
>CAIQMJ010000370.1 GCA_903872875.1 uncultured Variovorax sp. | reverse complement strand
TCCATTCTCCCGTGGCCAGTTTGGGCAGGTATTTCTGACGCTGGCCCTCGGTGCCGAATTCGAAGATCGGCACCATCACCAGCGAACTCTGCACGCTCATCATGGAGCGGTAGCCCGAGTCGACGCGCTCGACTTCGCGGGCGATCAGGCCGTAGGCCACGTAGTTGAGGCCCGGGCCGCCGTACTGCTCGGGGATCGTCGGGCCCAACAGGCCCAGCGCGCCCATCTCGCGGAAGATGGCCGGGTCGGTCACGCCGGAGCGAAAGCCCTCGACCACGCGCGGCGCCAGGCGTTCCTGGCAATAGGCATTGGCCGCGTCGCGAATCATGCGTTCTTCGTCGGTCAGCTGCTGGTCGAGAAGAAAGGGGTCATCCCAGTGGAATTGGGCTTTGGCGGCCATGGCGAGATCTCCGGGTCGGTGGGTGTGTCTGAAAGAGCCGGAGATGGTAAGCCGCGCACGCAGGCCATGCAAACGACGATTCGACACCCAGATATGCGTTCGGCGCACGTCACAGCACAATGGGAGCGCAACTCGTCAGCCAATTCAGGGCGTAACGGGTCAAAGCCAACTATGTAACCCACGCATACCATGCGAAGAAAAATCCCGTCGACCCAGGCACTGGTCTGCTTCGAGGCGGCCGCGCGCCACGAGAGCTACACGCGCGCCGCGCAGGAGCTGTCGCTCACCCAGAGCGCCGTGTCGCGCCAGATCACCGCGCTCGAGGCTTTCCTCGGAATGGCACTGTTCCGGCGCACGCGCCACGGTGTCGCGCTGACGCCGGCCGGCGCCGACTACGCGCGGCAGATCGCGCGCCAGCTCGACACCATGGAGCGCGACACGCTCGACGCGATGGCGCGCCAGGGCCAGGGCGGCGCGCTGCAGCTGGCGGCCGTGCCGACCTTCGCGACGCGCTGGCTGATCCCGCGGCTGCCGGACTTCGCGGCGCGGCATCCGGACATCACGGTGCACATCGAGACCCGCACCCGGCCCTTCCTGTTCACCGACACGCCCTTCGACGCCGCGCTCTATGCGGGCACGCCTGCGCAGGCAGCCAACTGGGCCGGCACGCGTTCGACCGTGCTGTTCCCCGAGGACGTGGTGCCGGTCTGCAGCCCGAGGCTGATTGCGCCGCACGCGCAGATCGACCCCGCGGCGGTGGCGCAACTGCCGCTGCTGCAGCAGAGCACGCGTCCCGACGGTTGGCGCCAATGGTTCGAGGCGCAGGGCGTGGACGCGGCGCATGCGCACAGCGGGCCGCGCTACGAGCTGTTCTCGATGACGGCCACTGCGGCCGGCCACGGCCTGGGCTGCGCGCTGATCCCGCGCATGCTGATCGAGGCCGAGCTGGCACGCGGCGAACTCGTGATCGCCTGCGACCGGCCGTTGCGCGGCGAGCGCAGCTATCTGCTGGTCGAGCCCGCGTTGCCGGACGAACGGCCGGCGCTGGGGGTATTCAGGGAATGGCTGGTGGGGCAGGCAGGGGGATGACGGCGCGGACACGCTGCCCTCACCGCGTCCCCGGCTTCACCGCCAGGTCCGGCACCACATTCAGGATGCGCAGCGTCTGCTGCACGATGCGGCTGAACACCGGCGCAGCGACCAGGCCGCCGAAGTACTTGCCGGCGCTGGGCTCGTCGATCATCACGGCCACGATGACGCGCGGCTTGTCGATCGGCGACATGCCGGTGTACCAGGCCCGGTACTTGTTGCTCGCGTAGCCCTTGCCGACCTGCTTGTGCGCGGTGCCGGTCTTGCCGCCGACCGAATAGCCTTCGGTCTGGGCCAGCGGCGCGGTGCCGCCCGGCGCGGCGGCCAGATGCATCATCTGGCGCACCTCCGACGCCACGTCGGCCGAGAACACGCGCACGCCGGCAGGCGCCACGGCCGTCTTCACCAGGCTCACCGGGATCACTTCGCCGCCGTTGGCGAAGGCGGTGTACGCATGCGCGATCTGGAACAGCGACGCCGACAGGCCGTAGCCATAGGACATGGTGGCCTGCTCGATCGGCCGCCACGACTTCCAAGGCCGCAGCCGGCCGCTCGCGGCGCCCGGAAACTCGGTCTGCGGCTTCTGGCCGAAGCCGACCGCGGTGAACGAATCCCACATCTCCTCGGCCGACATGCGCTGCGAGATCTTGGTGGCGCCGACGTTGCTCGACTTCTGGATCACGCCCGCCACCGTCAGCACGCCGAAGTTCTCGTCGTCGTGGATGGTCGAGCCGGTCACGTTCACCGAGCCGGGGTTGGTGTCGATGATCGTGGTCGGCTTCACGCGGCCGAGCTGCAGCGCGGTGGCGACGGTGATCGGCTTCATGGTCGAGCCCGGCTCGAAGGTGTCGGTCATCGCGCGATTGCGCAGTTGCTCGCCGGTCAGCTTGCGCCGGTCGTTCGGGTCGAAGCTCGGGTAGTTCGCCATCGCCAGCAGTTCGCCGGTGCGGGCATCGACCACCACTGCGCTGCCCGCATGCGCCTTGTTCTCGACGACCGCCTCGCGCACGGTCTGGTAGGCCACGGACTGCACGCGCTCGTCGATGCTCAGCTGGACGTCCTGGCCGTCCACCGGCGGCACCTGGTCGCCGGTGTCCTCGATGACGGCGCCGAGCCGGTCCTTGATCACGTGGCGCAGGCCGGGCTTGCCGGCCAGCTTCTTCTCGAAGGCGAGTTCGACGCCTTCCTGGCCGATGTCCTCGACGTTGGTGAAGCCCGCAAGATGCGCCGCAGCCTCGCCTTCGGGGTATTCGCGCTTGTAGGCGCGACGCTGGTAGAAGCCCTTGATGTCGAGCGCGGCAACCTGCCTGGCGATGCCGGCATCGACCTGCCGCTGGATCCACACGAAGCTCTTGTCCTCGTCGCTCAGCTTGGCATCGAGGTCCTGCGCGGACAGGCCCAGCAGCCTGGCCGCCTGCCGCAGCTTGGCCTGCACGGCCGGATCCTCGCGGTCGACGTCCTCGGGCACGGCCCAGATGCTGGGCGCCACCACGTCGGCCGCGATGATCAGGCCGTTGCGGTCGAGGATGCGTCCGCGGTCGGCGGGCAGCTCCAGCGTGCGCAGGTAGCGCACCTCGCCCTGATGCTGGAAGAACGGGTGGTCGAGCACCTGCACGTCGAAGGCGCGGCCCGCGAGCACCAGGAAGCCGAGCGCCATGCTGGCGACGATGAACTTGCTGCGCCAGACGGGCGTCCTGCTGGCCAGCAGCGGACTCGATGCGTAGCGGACACTGGGACTGGAACGGCTCATGGAACGTGGACTCTTCGAGGGGAGGTGCGCGATCGTAGACCGATGCGGCCACTGTCGAGTTCCGTCGGACATTGCCTCGACGCGGTTCGTCGCAGGCAGCCGCCGCTATCATGCAATTCATCCCTCCAGCGACCCACGCGGCCGAGTCCGGCCGAGCTCCACATGCTCCACAACCTCACGCCTTTTCTCTTGCACTGGGCCATCACCGCCCTCTCGCTCTGGGCGGCAAGCCATCTGTTTCGCGGCCTCAAGTTCGACAGCGCCGGTGCGCTGGTCGTGTCGGCGCTGCTGCTCGGCTTTGCCAACGCGATCGTCAAGCCGCTGCTGATCCTGCTCACGCTGCCGTTGACGCTGCTGACCTTCGGCCTGTTCCTGCTGGTGATCAATGCGCTGATGATCATGCTGGTGTCCGCGCTGGTCCGCGGCTTCCGCATCTCGGGTTTCTGGACAGCCTTCTTCGCAAGCATCTTCATCTGGCTGCTGAGCCTCGCGATCGGCGCACTGGCCGGCGGCAGCGACCCGGCCACAACGATCCGCATGCCAAGCAACGGCATGTGGCTCTGAGGCTTGAACGCCGTCCTTCGACTTTCGCAACCACATCGTTCATCGCCATGTCGCATCGCCTCCTCCAGCTCGGCCCGCTGCTGCCCGCCCTCGAAACCCGCCTCTCGACACAGTACGACGTGCACGCGCTCTGGAAGGAGACCGACCCGAAGGCCTTCCTGGCCGCGCACGGCGGCGAGTTCATCGGCGTCGTCACCTCGGCGCGCTATGGCGCAGACAAGGCGCTGATCGATGCGATGCCGGCGCTGAAGGTCATCTCCAGCTTCGGCGTCGGACTCGACGCCTTCGACCTCGACGCGGCGCGCACGCGCGGCATCGCGGTCGGCTACACGCCCGACGTGCTCAACGACTGCGTGGCCGACACCGCCTTTGCGCTGCTGATGGACGTATCGCGCGGCGTCAGCGCAGCCGACCGTTTCGTGCGGCGTGGCGACTGGCTCACAGGCCAGTTCCCGCTCGCCACCAAGGTGTCGGGCAAGCGGCTCGGCATCCTCGGCCTCGGGCGCATCGGCCGCGCGATCGCACGCCGCGCCTCGGGCTTCGACATGCAGGTGCGCTATCACAACCGCAACGCGGTGCCCGACGTGGACTACGGTTACGCGCCCACGCTCAGGGAACTCGCCGAGTGGTGCGACTACCTCGTGATCGCCAGCGCAGGCGGCGACGGCACGCGCGGGCTGGTGTCGCGCGAGATCCTCGATGCGCTCGGGCCGAAGGGCTTCCTGATCAACATCTCACGGGGCACCGTGACCGACCAGGACGCGCTGGTCGATGCGCTGGTGCACAAGCGCATCGCCGGTGCCGGGCTCGACGTGTTCACGCACGAACCCCAGGTGCCCGAGGCGCTGATGGCGCTCGACAACGTGGTGCTGCTGCCGCACGTGGCCAGCAACACCCACGAGACGCGCGCCGACATGGGCCAGCGCGTAGAGGACAACCTGGCCGCGTTCTTCGCGGGCCGGTCGCTGGTCAGTTCGGCACTCTGAAGCGCTCGCGCGAAGGCCCGCCTTCAGGTCCGGGCGACCTCTTCACCATAGCGAGAACCGCTGCGCCGGCGGGACATACAACCGGTCCGTCGGCACCAGGCCATATGCCTCGTCGAAGCCGGGCTGGTTGCGCGCACTTCCGTCGACGCGGAATTCGGCGGGTGCGTGCGGATCGATGTTCAATCGGCGCCGCGCTTCCCCTTCGCGCACTTTCAGGCGAAAGGCATTGGCCAGGCCCAGGTAGAAGCGCTGCGCATCGGTGAATCCGTCGAGCTGTTGACGGACTCCGGACTGCAGCGCCGTCTGGTAGGCCTGGAACGCGATCGATACGCCGGCGTTGTCCGCGATGTTCTCGCCGAGGGTGAACTCACCGTTCAGCAAGGCGCCCGGCACGGGGCTGTACTGCCCGTATTGCGCGACCAGCGTCCGGGTCCGTTCCGTATACGCGCTGCGTTCGGCCGGCGACCACCATTCCGACAGCGTGCCGTTCTCGTCGAACTTCGAGCCCTGGTCGTCGAAGGCATGGCTCATCTCGTGGCCGATGATGGAACCGATCGCACCGAAATTGACCGCGTCGTCGGCGGCCGGATCGAAGAAGGGCTTCTGCAGGATCGCCGCGGGAAAGACGATCTCGTTGGCCATCGGGTTGTAGTAGGCATTGACCGTCTGGGGCGACAGGAGCCACTCCTGGCGATCGACCGGACCATCGAGCTTGCGCAGTTGCCTGTCGTAGTCGAACCGGTGTGACCGCACGACGTTGCCCCACAGGTCGTCCGCCCGGATCTCGAGCCCGCCGTAGTCGCGCCACACGTCGGGATAGCCGATCTTGACCGCCATGTTGTCGAGCTTGAGCAAGGCGCGCGCCTTGCTCTGCGCACCAAGCCAGTCCTGGCGATGGATGCTGGCGCGGTATGCTTCGCGCAGCCGATCGACCATGGGCAGGGTCCGGGTTTTCGATTCGGCAGGAAAGCGCTTCTCGACATAGAGCTTGCCGAGCGCTTCGCCGAGCAGCGGATCGACCGCCGTCAATGCCCGCTTCCACCGCGGCTGCAAGGCCGGCGTCCCGGCCAGCACGGTTCCATAGAAGGTGAAGTTCTCCCGGACGAAGCCGTCCGGCAGGAATGGCGCCGCGGCATGGAGCAGGTGCCATCGGAAGTACGCCTTCCATGCCGAAAGCGGCGTCCGCACGAACACGTCTTCCAGGCCCTGAAGGTAGCTGGGTTGGAAGACGACGATGCTGTCGGCCTTCCCGCTGATGCCGCTTGCGGCGAGGTACAGGTCCCACTGGAAGACCGGCAGCAGTGCGGGCAAGGCGGACAGGTCGCGGCGGTTGTAGGTCTTGGCCGGATCGCGGTTGTCGAGCGGGGTCCACTGCGCGCGCGCCAGTGCGGTTTCCAGCGCGACCACGGCAGCGGCCTGTTGCTGCGCATCCTGCTGCCCTGCGAGAGCGAGGATGGCCTGCACGTGGGCCTGGTAGTGGTCAAGCAGCGGTGCCAGCGCGGCCTCCAGGTAGAACGACCGGTCGGGCAGACCGAGCCCGCCCTGGCTCAGTCCGGCGGTGTATCGCGTCGCGTTCTTCGCGTCCTGCAGGACGCCGACGTAGAAGGGCATGCCGTCCCCGAAGCCCATGCGCGTAAAGCGCGCCATCAACGCGTGAACCTGATCGGTCCGCACGAGACCGTCGATCTGTTCCATTTCGGCGGCCAGCGGCGACAAGCCCCGCCGTTCGACCGCCTCTTCGTCCATGAAGCTGCGATGGAAGTCCACGACCATGCGATGTCCGGCATCTGCATCGGCGGGCAGCTTCGCCTCGACGATCTCCTTGAGTTGCTGCTGGGTCAGGTCCAGCACCTCGTTGAAGGCGCCCCACGAGGTGTTTTCGGCCGGTATCTCCGTCCTGGCGAGCCAGCGTCCGTTGGCATATTGGAAGAGTCCATCCTGTGGTCGCACGCTGGAGTCGATGTTCTCCAGGGCGACCCCCGAAACAGGCCGTGCGCCACCGGAAGTGCAGCCGCCCTGATGGTCGGCGCAGCCCCCGCACGACGCCGACAAGGTGGCCGTGGCACCGGCCATGATGACTTTGAAATTGCTCACTCGTTCTCCGTTCATGAATACATGCACAAGGCAATGAAGCCGATGAACGAGGGACTCTGCCCAGCCGCCTGGCGCCATGGCGCCGGGCATCAGTTTTTTCCAGATTGATGGCCGCTCTTGAGGCGCCGGCCTACAACCGCCCGCAAGCCTAGCTGCGGGGCGGCACCGCCGTGCTGTACTTGATCCGCTCCATCGCAAAGCTGGAGCTCACGTTCGACAGCTGCACCAGGCGGATCAGCCGCTGGTAGAAGCGGTCGTAGTCGGCGATGTCGCTCACCAGCACGTGCAGCAGGTAGTCGATGTCGCCGCTCAGGCGGTAGGCGGCCGTGACCTCGGGCAGTTGCCCGAGCGCCGCGGCAAAACTCTTGAGCCATTCCTGGCTGTGGTCACGTGCCTGGATGAACACGAAGGCCAGCGTGCCGCGGTCGAGCTTGGCCGGATCGCACAGTGCCACCTCGGCCGTGATGACGCCCGCATTCTTCAGCCGCTGGATGCGCTTCCAGCAGGCGGGTCCGCTCAGATTGACCATCTGCCCGAGTTCGTTGACCGGAATGGAGCAGTCGCGCTGCAGGTTTTCGAGCAGCACGCGGTCGACCTTGTCCAGATTAATTTCTTTTCCAGTCATGGGTGTCGGTGGCTAAAGATTCAAATAAATTTAACTGCGGCTGGACATAAAGTTTTCTTTCATCCAGCACAGAGCGCCAAGGCTCCCCGCAATATGCATGCCAGTCACCCCCCGTCGATGGACACCGTACTGACGCGTACCGGCCGCCTGTCTCCCCGCGACACCGCGCCTGTCGCGTGCAGCTACGTCAACCCGCCGCTGGTCCGCGCATCGACCGTGCTGGCCAGCTCGCTCAGCGAATGGCGCGAGCGCGCGGCACTGCCGCCGCACGACAAGCCGGCCACCAACTACGGCCGCTTCGGCACGCCGACCACCCAGGCTTTCGAATCGGCCATCGCCGAACTCGAAGGCGCTCACCGCGCGATCTGCTTTCCGTCCGGCCTGGCGGCATGCACCGTGTCGCTGCTTGCGCTGGCACCGCCGGGCTCGCATGTGCTGATGACCGACAGCGTTTACTGGCCGGTGCGCGAGTTCGCCGAACAGACGCTCACCCAGCTCGGCTGCACCGTCGAGTTCTTCACGGAGATCGATGCGGCCGGTATCGCCCGGCGCTTCCGCCCGAACACGGCGGTCGTGTACCTCGAATCGCCGGGCTCGCTGACCTTCGAGGTCTGCGACGTCGACCAGATCAGCGCGCGCTGCCGTGCCGCAGGCATCCGCGTGGTGATGGACAACACCTGGGCCACGCCCGTGCTGTTCCGACCACTCGAACATGGTGTGGACGTGTCGGTGCAATCGGCGACCAAGTACATCTGCGGCCATTCCGACTGCATCCTCGGCGTGGCCGCGTGCAACGCGTCCGCCTGGCGCGAAGTGGCGACGATGGCCACCCGCTTCGGCCAGACCGCATCGCCCGACGACCTCTACCAGGGCCTGCGCGGGCTGCGCACGCTGGGCGTGCGGATGCGCCAGCACGGCGCCAGCGCGGTCACGCTGGCCCATTGGCTGGCCGCGCGGCCCGAGGTCATGCAGGTCTGCTCGCCGGTGATGGAACGGCACCCGGGCCACGCCGCATGGAAACGGCTCTACGACGGCGCATCCGGCGTGTTCTCGTTCGTGCTGCGACCGATGCCGGAGCCGATGCTGGCGCGTTTCTTCGACGGTCTGGAGGTGTTCGGCATCGGGCTGTCATGGGGTGGTTTCGAGAGCCTGGTGGTACCGGTGCCGTCCGGCGACACACTGGCGATGCGGCTCACCGAAGGGCGCGGCCAGCTGGTGCGCATCGCCGCCGGCCTTGAGGCGGTGGACGATCTGGTCCAAGACTTGCAGAGGGGTTTCGATGCCATGAACGATGCATCTTCCTTCGCCATGGCGGCCCGGGCCGCCTGAGCCAGTCGACTGCCAGCCGAACGGCCGCGCATGCCCGCTTCTCCTCCCATCTTGACCATCACAGGAACCACCATGCTCCTCCAACACGCATCGATGCGCGATGTCATGTCGTGCGAAGTTCGCGCCACGCCGTCACACAGCGAGGTGCACGCATGACCGATCTGTCGCGCAGAACCCTGATGGTCGGAAGCGGCGCGCTGGCGCTGGGCAGCACGATCGCCGGCCAGGCACTGGCCCAGACGCCGAGCAAGGCGAACACCTTGCGCATCACCTTGCCCGAGCCGGTGATGCTGACGGGCGCCTTCAACTCGTCGGGCCAGATCTACCTGCTGTCGGGCAAGATGTTCGATGGCCTCGTGAGCTATGGCTTCGACTTCAAGCCGAAGCCGGAACTGGCGGAATCGTGGCAGCTGAGCGCCGACGGCCTCTCGCTCACCTTCAAGCTGCGCCCTGGCGTCAAGTGGCACGACGGAAAGCCTTTCACTTCGGCCGACCTGGCCTATTCGGCGATGAACGTCTGGAAGGTCGCGCACCCGCGTGGCCGCTCGACCTATGCCAACCTCGAGAAGGTCGACACGCCAGATCCGCTGACCGCCGTGCTGCGCTTCGGCAAGCCGGCGCCCTACGTGATGAACGCGCTCGCGGGCATCGAGTCGCAGATCCTGCCGCGGCACCTGTACGAGGGCAAGGACCTGATGACCAATCCGGCCAACGTCGCGCCCGTCGGCACCGGTCCGTACAAGTTCGTCGAGTGGCAGCGCGGGCAGTTCATCACGCTGGAGCGCAATCCCGACTACTGGGACAAGACCAGGAAGCCGCTCGAACGCATCGTCGTGCGCATCATTCCCGACCCGGCCGGCCGCTCCGCCGCCTTCGAGTCGGGCGAGGTCGACGTGGGCGGCGCGATGCCGGTCGCGCTGGCCGATGCCAAGCGCCTGGGCAGCCTGCCCGACCTGGAGATCGCCGAGAAGGGCACCGAGGCCCTGGCCACCATGGCGTACATCGAGTTCAACCTGCGCAAGGCGCCGTTCAACGACGTGCGCGTGCGCCGCGCCATCGCGCATGCGCTGAACCGCGAGTTCATGCTGAAGAACATCTGGTACGGCTTCGGGCGCCCGTCGACCGGCCCGATCTCCGCCGACATGGTGCAGTACTACTCGAAGGACGTGCCGAGCTACAAGTACGACCTCGAGATCGCGAAGAAGCTGCTCGACGAGGCCGGCCTGAAGCCCGGCGCCGACGGCGTGCGCTTCCGCATGACGCACGACCCGCTGCCCGGCGGCGACCACTACCGCAGCACCGGCGACTACTTCCGCGCGGCGATGCAGCGCATCGGCATCGCGGTCGAGGTGCGCAACCAGGACTTCGCGGGCTACTACAAGCGCGTCTACACCGACTACGACTTCGACACGACCAACTTCATCGCCTTCAACCTGACCGACCCGACCATGGGCGTGCAGCGCTTCTACTGGTCGAAGAACATCCAGAAGGGCGTCGTGTTCTCCAACGGGTCGGGCTATGCCAACCCCGAGGTCGACAAGCTGCTGGAAGCCGCACAGGTCGAGACCGATCCGGCCAAGCGCAAGGCGCAGTTCGCGGAGTTCCAGAAGATCGTGATGACCGACCTGCCGAACATCCCGATCGGCGACATCAACTACTTCACGCTGCTGAACCGCCGCGTGAAGAACCTCATCACCAGCCCCTACGGCGCGCACGACAGCTTCGCTGGCGTCAGCCTGGCGGGTTGAGGACCGATGCGCGGACGACCTCCACCGCTGCTGCGCTTCCTCGGGCGGCGGCTGCTGCACGGGCTCGTGGTGCTGGTGTGCATCGCGGTGCTCGACTTCCTGCTGCTGCACATGGCGCCGGGCGACGCCGCCGAGATCCTGGCCGGTGAATCCGGTGGCAGCGACGCGACCTATGTGGCGCAGCTGCGTGCGCAGTTCGGGCTCGACCAGCCGCTCTACATGCAGCTGGGCCACTACCTGCTGCGGCTCGCACAGCTCGACCTCGGCTGGTCGGGGCGCAACAGCATGTCGGTGGCGGACCTGCTGATGTCGCGCCTGCCCGCAACGCTGCTGCTGATGGTCGCGGCCATCGGCCTGGCGGTGACGGCGGGCGCGGGGCTCGGCATGCTGGCCGCGCGCCGCGTGAACTCGCCGACCGACAACGTCATTGCGGTGTTCTCGCTGCTGTCCTATGCCACGCCGCTGTTCTGGCTCGGCCTGATGCTGATCGTGCTGTTCTCGGTCACGCTGCGCTGGCTGCCCACCGGCGGCATGGAAAGCGTCGGCGCCGGCCTGAGCGGCTGGGCACGCGTGCGCGACGTCGCCGCGCATGCGCTGCTGCCGACCATCACGCTCGGCCTGTTCTACATGGCGGTCTACACGCGGCTGGTGCGCGCCTCGGTGCTCGAGGTCAAGGAGATGGACTACGTGCGCATGGCGCGCGCCAAGGGCCTGAGCGCCGCGCGGGTGAGCTTTCGCCACGTGTTCCGCAACGCGATGCTGCCGATGGTCACGATGCTCGGCGTGCAGGTCGGCTCGCTGCTCGGCGGCGCCGTGGTGGTCGAGATGGTCTTCAGCTGGCCCGGCCTCGGCCGCCTCGCCTTCGACGCGGTGCTGTCGCGCGACCTGAACCTGCTGCTGGGCATCGTGCTCGCCAGCGCGGTGCTGGTGATCCTGATCAACATCGCGGTCGACCTGCTGTACGCACGGCTCGATCCGCGCATCGAGGTGCGCTGATGAAGCCCGCATCCACGCTGGCCGCCGCACCGGCGGCGCACGAGCCCAAGGCGCCGATGCCGCGCTGGCTTCGCTTTGCGCGCGACTTCTCGCGGCGCCGCCTCGCCTTCACCGGCCTGGTCTTCCTGCTGCTCATCGTGGCCGCCGCGCTGCTCGCGCCGGCGATCTACCCGGAGGACCCGCTGGAGATGGTCGGCCAGCCGCTGACCTGGCCCGGCCACGACGCGGCCACGCCGCTCGGCACCGACACGCTGGGCCGCGACGTGGCCGCCGGCATCGTGCATGGCGCGCGCGTGTCGCTCGCGGTCGGCTTCTCGGCCACCCTCGTGGCGCTGATCGCGGGCGTGGGCATCGGCGCCACGGCAGGCTACGTCGGCGGGCGCATCGACGACCTGCTGATGCGGCTCACCGAGGTGTTCCAGACCATCCCGAGCTTCGTGCTGCTGATCGTGCTGGTAGTGGTGCTGCAGCCTTCGCTCGGCACCGTGACCTTCGCGATCGCGGCGGTGTCCTGGCCGAGCCTCGCGCGGCTGGTGCGCGCCGAGGTGCTGTCGCTGCGACGCCGCGAGTTCGTGCAGTCGTGCATCACGGTCGGCATGAGCCACCTGCGCATCGTGCTCACGCAGATCCTGCCGAACTGCCTGGCACCGGTCATCGTGACCGCGTCGATCATGATGGCCAGCGCCATCCTCATGGAAGCCGGCCTGTCCTTCCTCGGCCTGGGCGACCCGAACGTCGTGAGCTGGGGCAGCATGATCGGCAACGGCCGGAACTCGCTGCGCACCGCGTGGTACCTGTGCGCGATCCCCGGCGTGGCGATCATCCTCACGGTGCTGTCGATCAACCTCGTCGCCGAAGGACTCAACGACGTGCTCAACCCGAGGCTGCAGCGCTGATGGCCGCACTCGACATCCAGGACCTCAACGTCACGCTGACGCGCGACGGCCAGCGCTTCCTCGCGGTGGAAGGCGTCACGCTGTCGGTCGAACGCGGCCAGACGCTCGCGCTGGTCGGCGAATCGGGCAGCGGCAAGTCGGTGACGGCGCTGGCCATCATGCGGCTGCTGCCGCCGCGCGGCGCGAGTCTCACGGCGCGCGCCCTGACGCTCGACGGCGTCGACCTCACGACGCTGCCCGAACGAGAGATGCGCCGCATCCGCGGCAACCGCATCTCGATGGTGTTCCAGGAGCCGATGACCTCGCTCAACCCGGTGCTGACCATCGGCGAGCAGATCGTCGAGGTGCTGCGCGAACACCAGGACTTGACGCACGACCAGGCCTGGGAACGCGCCATCGCGCTGTGCAAGCGGGTGCGCATTCCCGATGCGGAACGCAAGGTCCGCGACTTCCCGCACCGGCTGTCGGGCGGCATGCGCCAGCGCGTGGTGATCGCGATCGCGCTGGCCTGCCAGCCCGACATCCTGATCGCCGACGAGCCGACGACCGCGCTCGACACCACCATCCAGGCGCAGGTGCTGCGGCTGCTGCGCGAGCTGCAGCGCGAGAGCAATGCGGGCGTGCTGCTGATCACGCACAACCTGGGCGTGGTGGCGCAAGTGGCCGACCGCGTGGCCGTGATGTACGCCGGCCGCACGGTGGAACACGCGGCTGTGCGCGACCTGTTCCGCCGGCCGCTGCATCCCTACACGCATGGCCTGCTGCGCGCGATGCCGGTGGCCGGCGCGACCGGCCGCCTCAACGAGATACCGGGCACCGTGCCGGACCCGCGCTACCGGCCGGCGGGCTGCGCCTTCAACGACCGCTGCCCGCGCGCCGTCGCGGCCTGCCGCGAGTCCCGCCCCGAGATGGTCGAGCTCGCGCCCGGCCATTCGGTCGCGTGCTTCGTGGCGCAGGAGGAAGCCGCATGACGCCGCTGCTGAAGGTCGAGAACGTGGTCAAGCGCTTCGCCGTGGGCGACCGCACGCTGACGGCGCTCGACGGCATCTCGCTGCAGATCGAACCCGGCGAGTCGGTTGGCCTCGTCGGTGAATCGGGCTGCGGCAAGTCGACGCTGGCGCGCACGATCATCGGGCTGGAACAAGCCGACGGCGGCTCGATCCAGCTGCAGGGCCAGGAACTGGTCGGGCTGTCGCACCGCGGCTGGCTGCCGCACCGGCGCGACGTGCAGATGATCTTCCAGGACCCGTTCGCGTCGCTGAACCCGCGGCTCACGATCGGCCGGATCATCGAGGAGCCGCTGCTGGTGCACCGCGTCGGCGACGCGGCCTCGCGCCGCCAGCGCAGCGCCGAGCTGATGGCGCGCGTCGGCCTGAAGCCCGAGTGGCGCGAACGCTTTCCGCACGAGTTCTCGGGTGGCCAGCGCCAGCGCATCGGCATTGCGCGCGCACTGGCGCTGTCGCCCCGGCTGCTGATCTGCGACGAGCCGGTGTCGGCACTCGACGTGTCGGTGCAGGCGCAGGTGCAGAACCTGCTGTCGGACCTGCGCGAAGAGCTTGGGCTGGCCTATCTCTTCATCAGCCACGACCTGGCCGTGGTCGCACACCTGTGCACACGGATCTTCGTGATGTACCTCGGCCAGGTGGTCGAGATCGGCGACCGGCGCACGCTGCATGCGGCGCCGCGCCATCCGTATACGCAGGCGCTGGTCGCGGCATCGCCGGTGCCCGACCCCGACCGCGCGGCCGACTTCGGCAACGAGGTACAGGGCGACATACCGAGCCAGCTCGACCTGCCGCCGGGCTGCCGCTTCCATCCGCGCTGCCCGCGCGCCACCGAGCGCTGCCGCAGCGAGGCGCCGCTGCTGCGCCAGCTCGATGCCAGTACCTGGGCCGCGTGCCACTACGCGGACGTACCGGCGGCGAATGCCGGGCCGCGGTTGCGGGAGGCCGCATGAACGACATGAACCGCGGGCACGCAGGCAAGGTCGCGCTGGTCACGGGCGCGACGGGCGGACTCGGCTCCGCCATCGCACGCCAGTTGGCAGCCGCAGGCTGCCGCATCGCCGTCCATTACGGCCACGATGCGGCCAGGGCCGACGCCGTGATCGCCGACTGCATCGCCGCCGGCGGCGAGGCGATCGCAGTCAGCGGCGACCTGTCGGACGACGCCACCTGCCGGCGCGTCGCCGCCGAGGCGGGCGCGGCCTGGGGCCGCATCGATGTGCTGGTCAACAACGCCGCGATCACGCGCTTCATCCCGCATGACGATCTCGAGGCACTCGACTCGGACGTGTTCCGCGAGGTGCTGGACGTGAACCTGATGGGTCCGTTCCAGATGACACGGGCCGCGGCACCCTGGTTGCGCGCAAACGGCGCAGGCAGCGTGGTCAACATCTCGTCGACCGCCGCGCTGGCCGGCACCGGCAGCTCGATCGCCTATGCGGCCTCGAAGGCGGCACTGAACAATCTCACGCTGACGCTGGCGCGCGCGCTGGCACCGGCGGTGCGGGTCAATGCCGTGGTGCCGGGCTTCATCGCCAACGACTGGCTGCTGAAGGGCATCGGTGCAGAGCGCTTCGAGGCCCTGGTCACGGCGCAGACCGCGGCGGCACCGCTGAAGCATGCGGCCACACCCGACGACGTGGCCGAGGTCGTGGTGTGGGTCGCGCTGTCGGCCCGCCACCTGGCCGGCGAACTCGTGCGCGTCGACGGCGGACATCATCTGGGGCCCGGCTCGGTCGTGGTCCCCGGCGAACGGAGGACCTCTTGAATCCCATCACCGCTTCCCTGGCCGACAGCGCCGCATCCGCGGCACTGGAACGTCTCGCGCAGCAGGCGCGCCACGAACTCGCCCTGTTCGACTACCCGCCGCGCGAATGGGTGCCGCCGCGCGAGCGCAACGGCCGGCCTGTGCTCGACGTCGTGATCGTCGGCGGCGGGCAGAACGGCGTGGCTGCGGCATCGGGCCTGCAGCAGGCGCGCATTCCCAACCTGCTGGTGCTCGACGAGAACCCGCAAGGCCGCGAAGGCCCGTGGGTGACCTACGCCCGCATGATCACGCTGCGCACCATCAAGACGCTGCCGGGGCCCGCGCTCAAGGTGCCGGCGCTCGCCTTCCAGAGCTGGTACGAGGCGCAGCACGGCACGGCTGCCTGGGAGGCGCTGGTGCGCATTCCGAAGCAGATGTGGATGGCCTATCTCGGCTGGCTGCGCGAGACGCTGGCGATCCCGACGCGCAGCGGCACGCGGCTCGAACGCATCGAGCCCGACGACGGCCTGCTGCGCCTGACGGTGCGCGGCCCGGACGGCCCTGCGCAGATCCTCACGCGCAAGGTCGTGCTCGCGACCGGCAGCACGGGTGCCGGCGGCCGCAACGTACCGGCCTTCGTCGAGACCAAGCTGCCCCGCGCGCGCTGGGCGCACAGCGCCGAGCAAATCGACTTCGCGGCGCTCGCGGGCAAGGACGTGGCCGTGCTCGGCGCCGGCGCGTCGGCCTTCGACAACGCGGCCACCGCGCTGGAAGCCGGCGCCGCGCGGGTCGACCTCTACATGCGCCGCGCCACGCTGCCCGAGATGAACAGCGCGCGATTCATGGAGTTCGAAGGCCTGTACCGGCACTTCGCCGAGATGGACAGCCTGACGCGCTGGCGCTTCATGCGCAAGATCTTCGCGAGCCCGATGCCGCCACCGCCGGACACCTTCCTGCGCACCACCGCCTTCCCCAATTTCCACATGCACTTCGCGTCGGCCTGGGAAGACGTCGGCCTGCGCGGCGACGGGAAGATCGAACTGTTCACGCCGTCCGGCACGCACACGGCGGACTTCGTGATCCTGGGCACCGGCTTCGCGGCCAACCTCGCGCGCCGCACCGAACTCTCTGCCGTGCTGCCGCACGTGGCGCTGTGGGGCGACCGCTTCCAGCCGCCGGCCGGCGAGGAGTCGCCGGCCATCGGCCGCTTCCCTTTCCTCGGCGCCGGCTTCGAGCTGACCGAACGCACGCCGGGCCAATGCCCGGAGATCGCCAACATCCACATGTTCAACGGCGGCGCGCTGCCCAGCATGGGGCCGATCGGCCTCGGCATCAACGGCATGGCGCATGGCACCGAGCGGCTGGTGCGCGGCATCACACGGGACTTCTACCTGGCGGACGCGGAGCGCTTCTGCGCCGAATTCCTGGCCTATGACGTGCCCGAGGCCAAGCTGGTGCCGGCCACCCCGGCCATGCCTTCGCCCTCACCGACCTGACCGAATCGAAACACCCCAAATTCACTACGCCATGACCTCACCCGACGACGTGATCGACCGATTGATGGGCCTGCAGCCCGGCTCCTTCCTCGGCGAACTGCGGCTGCAGCGCCCCGCCGTGCGCCAGCACAGCCAGGGCAGCTTCGACGCACTGCTCGAACCCGCCGACGCCAGCGCGCTGTCGCGCACCGAACGCGAGATGGTCGCGCTGCGCGTGGCCACGCTGCATGCCTGCGCACCGCTGGTGGCGCTGCACCGCGAGCGCCTCGCCGCACTCGGCACGACGCCTGCGGCCATGGACGCGGCCACCGCCGGTCCGGCCGGCGAAGGGCTCGACGCCCGAACCGCAGCC